>NZ_QSPG01000011.1:0-71322 GCF_003436395.1 Collinsella sp. TM06-3
CGCGCCCTCGAAATTGAACGTCAGATTGGCGTGAATGCGGCTCGCGCAGCGTCAAGTGGTCCGCCGTTCGGTAGAACGGCGGAACTATATAACGATGCCGTTGCAGTGGTCGATTTCGTGTTGGATGATCTCGGCGGTGTAGCCCGAGAAGTTTTTGATGCGGTGGACAAAGCTCCCGTCCAGATATTCCACCTTAATGCGGCGATAACGAGTGCAGGAACGCTCGCCGACGAGTGAAAGACATCCTTCGCTCGTCTGATAGGTGTTGACCTGCTCAAGAATTTGCGGGTTGTACATGAGCAGCGACTTGCTGCCGTCCTTTACGCAGATGATGCGTTTGCGCACGCCAATCATATTGGCGGCGAGGCCCACGCACTCGTGCTCATGCTCATGGAGCGTATCCAGGAGGTCCTGCCCGGTCACGGCGTCATCGGGGCCCGCGTCTTCGGAAGGCAGGCGCAAAAAGAACTCGGATTTCATGATGGGCTTAATCATGGAGGGCTCCTCATGTCTCATGCTTTCGTGGACTTTCAATAATAGCGCGGAAGGAAAGCTGCGCGTTCGCGTTACAATCTTTCGACGTTGGACCATGTTGCCAGACTCGTCGCGTGTGGCGTCTGGCGTAAGTCTAGGGCTCATCCTCGCCCTGGACTGTTCCTCTGGGGCGATACGACTGTCGTTCCAAGAGGAAGGAAATGCATGGGGAGCAAATCTCAGCAACAAGTTCAAGTAGCGCCATCGGCCACTTCGGCGTTTCTCGCCGTAATGTATATCGCGGCCTTTGTTGCCGCGTTTAACGAGAACATCATTAACGTGGCGTTGCACGACATCATGGCGGCCTTTTCGGTGAGTGCCATCACGGCGCAGTGGCTTGTTTCGGGCTACATGATCGTGACGTCGATCTTTACGGCCATCATGGCCTTTCTTTCCGGTCGCTTCTCGACGCGCAAGCTGCTGTTTTTCGCATGTGGATGGCTGGTCGCCGGAGAAGTCCTGTGCCTGGTCGCCCCAACGTTTACCGTCTTGCTGCCAAGTCGCATTTTGCAGGCTGCGGGATCGGGCATCTTGTTTCCGCTCATGATGAATGTGGTGCTATCTTGCGCTCCGCGCGAGAAGCTCGGTCTGTATCTGAGTCTGGGCGGTGCCTGCATTACGCTGGGGCCGGCGTTTGGACCTGTGGTCAGTGGTCTTATGTGCACGTTGTTTGGCTGGAGGGCGGTGTTCGTAGTGCCGCTGGTGGGCGGTGTCGTGGTCGCCGCGGCGGCAGCAAAGCTCGTTCGAAATGTTGGAGAGCGCTCGAACACTACGCTTGATATTCTGTCGGTTGCTTTGCTTGCGGCCGGCATTACGGCGTTTGTGTATTCCGTAGGCGAGTTCTCGACCAATGTGATGACCGGTATCGTGACGCTTTTCGCCGCTGTGGTGCTGCTTGGCCTGTTTGCGGTCCGCCAGCTCAAGCTCGAACATCCGGTGCTCAACGTGCGCCCCATGGCGAGCGTTCGTTTTTGGCCTGCGTGCCTGCTTGTGGTGGTGTCGATGATGACGACGTTCTCGATGAGCGTTTTGCTGCCGCTCTATTTTGAGGGCGCATACGGCATGACCGCTCTTGTTGCGGGCCTGCTCATTTTGCCGGCGATTGCCTGCAACGCCGTGACCTCGATTGTGGGCGGACGCGTGATGGACGCCCGTGGCGCATGGCCGCTGCTGCCGGTCGGCTTTGCCCTGATTGCCGTGGGGCAGACTGCCATTTCGATGACGGCGGCAAGCATGAACATCGGTGTCGTCGTGGCACTGACCATTGTGGTGTATGCTGGCGTCGGTTTAGTGCTGAGCCCCTCGCAGACGGCCGGCTTGGAGACGCTGCCTGCCGCTGAGCATCCTCACGGAACGGCATTGCTCAACACGTGGAACATGATTGCCGCGTCGTTTGGTCCATCGCTGTTTATCGGTCTGCTTTCGAGTTCTGCGGCGGTTGCCGGCGCCACTGGCGTTGCGGCAGACGTTGCCCAGGCGATCGGATTTGCGGCTGCCGTGCGCGTGGCGGCCGTGATTGCCGTGGCTGGGTTCGCGGTGTCGCTGGTGTACGCCCGCCGCGAGTCGCACATGTCGCATTAATGTGTGCACATAGATTCTGCAGCTAGATTGGATGGCGACACCATAAACTAATGGACGTTTTGCCGAGAGGCATGAATGTTTAAAGCGCAAAGAGTGCGCGACGGGCCCCGCGAATGGGGCGATGATGCCCGAGAGGGCCAAGAAGGAGTCTCATGTCTGAGAACGAAGAGATCATGAACGAGACCGAGAACGAGACCATGGCTGCCGAGGTTGAGGCAGTCGAGACCGTGGAGACCGAAGCTGCCGAGGTTGAGGCTGCTGACGAGGTTTCCGCCGAGGAGGAGGCCGAGGTTGTCGAGGCCGCCGTTGATTACGATGACGAAGAGCTGATGGACAAGATGCAGAAGGCCGCCCGTCTGCTGCGTAGCCGTCGCTTTGCTATTTCCAAGGAGGAGGAGGCCAAGGCCGAGCGCATGGCGAACATCGAGCGCGCCATCAAGCTTCTTGACCTCAAGCCCAAGATGGAGCAGAAGGAAATGTCCGACCTGCTCGGCATGCGCCTCCGCGAGCTCGATGGTCTGATGGCCGAGGCCGAGGCTGCCGATCTGGTCGGCCGCATCGACGACGCCGAGGGCGATATGCGCAAGATCGTCGTCTTCGCTGCCGAGGATGCCGCCGAGGGCCTGGTCGAGCTTGCCAACAAGAAGGAGAAGCTCCTGCCCGAGCTTTCTTACGAGGAGGCCACCGAGCTGATGGCCGCTCTCGATAAGGTTATTGCTCCGCTCGTCGCCATGGGCCTGGACGAGGACCGCGGTCCTCGCGGCGGTCGTGACGATCGCGGTGGCCGTGGCGGCGACCGTGGCGGTCGCGGCGGCTTTGGCGATCGCGGTGGTCGTGGCGGTGACCGCGGCGGTCGCGGTGGCGATCGCGGTGGCCGTGGCGGCTTTGGTGACCGTGGCGGCGACCGCGGCGGTCGCGGCGGCTTTGGCGGCAACCGTGGTGGCTATGGCGATCGCGGTGGCAACCGTGGCGGCTTCGGCGGCAACCGCGGTAACGACCGCGGCGGTCGCGGTGGCGATCGTGGCGGCCGCAACGGCGGCGGCTTCCGCGGCAACCGTTTCTAATTAGTTACGGCGTTTTACCAAACGCCGTAACCACTTGACGCTGCAAACCCGCCAGAGCGGCAATCTGCCTTTCAACTTCGGCGGCATGACCAGAAGGTCAATGCCGCCTTGTTTCAAGGCACCTTGCTCGCTCTGGCGGGTTTTCGCTGTCGGTACCAAGACATCGGCGTTGCCTTAATCCAAGCCTGCCAAAAAGTAGTCATTGGGGACGTTCTTAAACGACTACATAGCATGAGAGTGGATAATCTCCCGGTTTGGGCCTGTGTTCGAGCTCAAAGTGGGAGATTATCCACTCTCATTTGTTGTGTGTGCGAAAATCCACGCTCGTTTCTATTCCGCCTACATTTGTAGGAACAGTTCGTGGAGGCGGGTGTCTTTATCGAGTTCGGGGTGGAAGGTTACGCCGAGCTGGTTGCCCTCGCGGGCGGCGACGATGCGGCCATCGACCTCTGCCAAGGCCTTGGCGTCGCCGTGGACCTCGACGATGCGGGGCGCGCGGATAAACGTCAGCGGCACTTCACCGTCGATGCCGTCTACCTGGCCCTTGGTGCGAAAACTGCCGAGCTGTCTGCCATAAGCGTTGCGCTCAACGAGTACGTTCATGGTTGCTAGGCGCGGCGTTCCCTTATCGTCGTGTGCGGCAAGATCGCGCGCCAATAGAATCAAGCCGGCGCAGGTGCCAAGGACGGGCATGCCTTCAACAATGTGGGTGCGAAGCTCCTCGAGCATGCCAAGCTCATCAAGCAGCTTCCCTTGAACGGTAGACTCGCCGCCGGGAAGTACCAGACGGTCAAAGTCCTGCTTCAAATCAGCCGCCTGCCTTAGCTCAATACAGCGTGCGCCCAGCTCGGATAGCCTTGCCTCGTGCTCGGCAAAAGCGCCTTGGACCGCCAGCACGGCGACCGTCTGGTCTGCGTAATCGCTCATGTGCGATCCCTTCTGCTGGACTAGCGCCCGCGTTCCTCCATGATGATCTCGATTTCGTCGGCGTTGATGCCCACCATGGCCTCGCCCAGGTCTTCCGAAAGCTCGGCGATGAGTTTGGCATCGGTGAAGTTTGCCACGGCCTTGACGATGGCGGCTGCGCGCTTGGCGGGGTCGCCGCTTTTAAAGATGCCCGAGCCGACAAAGACGCCTTCGGCGCCCAGCTGCATCATCAGCGCGGCGTCGGCGGGGGTCGCTACGCCGCCGGCGGCAAAGTTCACGACGGGAAGCTTTCCCGTGGCATGGACCTCACGCACCAGCTCGACCGGAACCTGCAGTTGCTTGGCTGCCTCAAAGAGCTCGTCGTCGCGCAGGGCAACAACGTCACGGATCTGCTTTTGGATCTTGCGCATGTGACGCACGGCCTGAACGACGTCGCCCGTACCCGGCTCACCCTTGGTGCGAATCATCGTGGCGCCTTCGGCAACACGGCGCAGCGCCTCGCCCAGATCACGGGCGCCGCAGACAAACGGCACGTCAAACTGGGTCTTGTCGATATGATAGACGTCGTCGGCAGGGGAGAGAACCTCGGACTCATCGATGTAGTCGATCTCGACGGCCTGCAGGATCTGCGCCTCGACGATGTGACCGATGCGGCACTTGGCCATGACGGGGATGGAGACGGCCTCCTGGATGCCCTTGATCATCTTGGGGTCGCTCATGCGCGACACGCCGCCTGCGGCGCGGATGTCGGCCGGGATGCGCTCGAGCGCCATGACGGCGCAGGCGCCCGCCTCCTCGGCGATGCGTGCCTGCTCGGGCGTGGTGACGTCCATGATGACGCCGCCCTTGAGCATCTGCGCGAGCTCGCGATTGAGTTTGACGCGATCGGCCTTGTTGGTCTGTTCTGCCATGGTTGCTCCCTTGGTTGGCATGTGCATTGCTTGACGGAACATCCTATCGGGGAGCTGGGTATGGCGAAATACTCAGTTTTCGAGATAATTACAAAGTCAGACTAATACCAGAATGAATGACTTAATAAGGTCAGGTGACAAACTCATGCTTGACTACAATTTGGAAAAACGCGGCGAGGCATCGCTTTATGAGTATGTTTACCAGCAAATTCGCGATGATATTGTTGCTGGCCGTATTGCGGCGGGGGAGCATCTTCCGTCTAAGCGCGCCTTTGCCAGTCATCTGGGAATCAGTGTCATTACTATCGAGAATGCATATAGCCAGTTGCTTGCCGAGGGCTATATTTGCTCAATGCCGCGTCGTGGCTACTACGCTTGCGAACTTCCGGATGCACCGGTTTTGGCTTCGGCTGCGGAGGACATCGACCGAGATGCTGTCCCTGTTGGTCCCAGCGCGCATGATGCCATGGGGCAGGCAGAGCGATTCGACGCACTTTCTCCTTCCGCTTTGGAGGCGGCGCGGCTTTGGCAAAGTGCGCTACGGGCGACGCTGACGTCCGAAGACGAACGTGAAATCTTTTCGCCCGCACCGGCGCAGGGCACCGCTCGACTGCGACGTGCGATTGCGCACCATCTGCGCGGGACAAGGGGCATGAATGTCAATCCCGACAATATCGTTATCGGTGCGGGCGCCCAGCTGCTCGATACCATGTTGGTTCAGTTGCTTGGCGCGGACAAGGTGTATGCCGTCGAGGATCCAGGCTATTTGCGCTTGACGCGCATCTATCAGGCCATGGGTTGCGAAGTGCGGCATGTCCCGTTGGATGCTGAGGGCGTGGACTTGAGCGCGCTGCAGAAAACCGGGACCGATGTCCTTCACCTGATGCCGTCTCATCAGTATCCGACCGGTCTTGTGACGAGCATTGCACGTCGCTATGCGTTGCTGAGCTGGGCCGCCGAGCGGCCAGGTCGGTATCTCATCGAAGACGACTTTGATTGTGAGTTTCGCCTTGCCGGCAAGCCGATTCCCGCGCTCGCGTCGATCGATGCCGCCCAGTCGGTTATCTACACCAACACGTTTTCGAAGAGCCTTTCATCGGCGTTACGTTTGGCGTACATGGTGCTGCCCGATGAACTAATGGAGAGGTTTAAACGCAACCTTGGTTTCTACGCCTCGTCGGTAAGTTCTGTTGATCAGGTTGCCTTGGCGCGTTTGCTGGAATCGGGTGATTACGAGCGACATGTGAACCGCGTGCGCGTTCGTGCTCGTGGGGCGCGTGATGGCCTGGCGGCGCTTGTACGGAAAACGTTTCCGGCAGGGGAGGTTTCGATCGATCATGCAGACGCGGGCCTTTACTGTATCGTGGTTGCGGAGCGTGGAACGGGCGGAAGCACTTTTGCACGGGCCCTCACGCGCTCGAGCATCCCTTTTATCGATATCGGTGACTGTTTTTGGTGTGCCGATGGCGCATCTGTCCCTGAAAACTCAACTCAAATTCTTGTTCAGTATGACGATCTGAGTCCAAAAGTACTAACTACCTTGGAATTGCAGCTAATGGGGGGCACTCTGCAACCTAAGTGAGTAGACTTTTAGCACTTTGGCGACCAGGCAGTTTTGTAACAAGCTATCTACCTGCGGTTTTGAAAAGCAGGATGACCGGCCTGCTCGGGATGTTCAAAAAAGTCTACTCACTTGCCGCGCAAAGCTCCTGCATGAGAAAAAAATGGGGTTTTCAACAGGGCTTCGTCCAGCTCTCGGCAAGCTTTTGGCCAGTTGGGGAGGGCTGTTGAAAACTTGGCAGTCCGTTCGGCGCCATTTTTGGTGCGTTCGCGCCAATGCGTGACTGACTGGGTTGAAATTCGTGTTTTCCTGTGCCTATGAAGGATCTACTTTGTGACATATCAGCTTTTAGGTACTGGCGTTTGCCTCCTCAAGTCCGCGCTTTGTGTCCGCCGCTTCCACGACCGGAAGAAGACCGGCAGCGATATGATCTCGCCCGCAACCCGACGGCTGCGGTCGCGCTCGGTTATCCGTTGTATACATTGGTTCGGACGAGAAACAAACGGACTTGTCCTGCCAGCATTAGGCAGCGGCTGTTTCTTGGTGAGCTTCCCAGGGAATCCGTGCTGGAAACGGAGCATGGGTTTTTGATTACGTCTCCTCTACTGACGGCATTCATCATGTTGCGGCATCTGACGGATCTTCAGCTTCTTTTGTATTGGCGGAGATGTGCGGCTTGTTTGCGGTGTGTGCCCTGCCGGCGGCACTTGAGGCGGAGCTTTCGCGTGCAATTGATTCGGGCGCGATTTCGACAACGTTCGGTTGGGTGCGCTGCCCGTCCGAGGACGGCGCCGCCTCAAATTTATGGCGTCGAGACGCTTTGGTTTTGGGCGGAGACCTTGACCGTTTTTGTTCAGATGTTTGCGGGATGCGTTACGGCAATAGATTTATAGCGGTATCGCAACTCGTTCCATTGGGCGCCGCGTCGCCTTTTGAGGTCGAGGCGTATTTGCTACTTGCACTGCCGCGATCCCTGGGAGGCGAAGGTTTTTGCAGCATAGAGCTCAATGTCGAAGTGATGCTAAGCACAAGCGCTCGGGCGATTGTGGGAAAGTCCCGCGTATATATCGATCTGCTTCTGTCTTCGCCGGACGGGAGGCGACAGGTGGCCATTGAATGTCAGGGAAAGGCCTCGCACGGATGCGCAGGGGATGGCTTGCGTGACGCTGACCGCATGACGGCCCTTCAGGCCATGGGCTACGATGTACTTCTCCTGACACACAGACAGATATCCGATGAGGGTAGATTCCACGCGATCGTTAAGGCCGTATGCAGGATGCTCGATGCTGAATATCGTGATAAAAGCTCAGATGAGCAAAGGGCTGAGACATTACTCCGGTCTGAACTATTCGTTGACTGGACAAAATTGGGAGTAATTGACGGAAAGATGCCCGTTAGACACAAAACAGCTCGATCGTGGACGGCTGCGGTTCTAAGTGAGTAGGCTTTTGGCACTTTGGCGACCAGGCCGTTTTGAAACAAGTCATTTACCTGCGACTTTATAAAGCAATACGGATGGTCTGCTCGGCAAGTTTCGAAAAGTCTACTCACTTAGTTTTTGACGAGAGACCGATGCCGAAGATAGCTCTATTTCAGGGCGTTAACGAGTCCTCGAGACACAAAAAGGCCCGAACCAATACGGTCCGGGCCTTCTTCTTCGAGCTAGAGGTTATGTCTCAGGCGGTTGGCTTAGCCAAAGTAACGCTTGAGCAGGCCGGCGAAAGCCTTGCCGTGGCGAGCCTCGTCGCGGGCCATCTCGTGCACGGTGTCGTGGATAGCATCGAGACCGGCGGCCTTGGCGCGCTTGGCAAGATCGGTCTTGCCGGCGGTGGCGCCATTCTCGGCCTCAACGCGCATCTCGAGGTTCTTCTTGGTGGAATCGGTCACGACCTCGCCCAGGAGCTCGGCGAACTTGGCGGCATGCTCGGCCTCCTCGTGGGCAGCCTTCTCCCAGTACAGGCCGATCTCGGGATAACCCTCGCGATGAGCAACGCGAGCCATGGCCAGGTACATACCGACCTCGGAGCACTCGCCCTCAAAGTTGGCGCGCAGATCGGCAACGATGTCCTCGGAGACGCCCTCCATCTTGGCGACGCCCACGACGTGCTCGGCAGCCCACTCGAGCTGGCCCTCCTCCTGCTTCAGGAAGCGAGAGCCGGGAACGCCGCACTGGGGGCACTTGAAATCCTCGGGCAGCTGGTCGCCGTCGAACTCTTCCACATAACCGCAAACGGGGCAAACAAACTTCATGATTCGATCCTTTCGATCGATGGCGATGGTGCGCTCGTCCGGTCCCGTAAGGGCCCTCTCCGGACGTGCGTCTTGACGAGTTCTATTATCCATAAATGAGACCGAATGTGAAGCCTATTAGGAATGATTTTTAATAAAACAATTTAAGCATGTGTAGATGTTGATTGATTAACGATTGCTAGACCTCGTGCGACCTCCGATGAGTACAATCGGTCGAGCAAATGTTGACCAATCAACAAATGAAGGAGCTTCCTTTATGCATCTAGCCCGCCGCGCCTGGTGCCGAACGTATCAAACGGTTTTTCGCATCGCATTGCCGGTGCTGCCCTATACCGAGCCACGCATTTTAGAGCACGCTGAGGAAGTGCCCGCAGCGCTTCAAAAGCGTTCAATACACCATGTTCTTATCGTGACAGATCCCGGCATTGCCCGTCTGGGGCTCACGGCACCGCTCGAGACAGCGCTCGCGTCCAAGGGAATTAGCGCTGCGGTCTATGCCGAAACACGTGCGAACCCCACGGTCTCAAACGTGGAGGAAGCGGCGTCCCTGTATCGCGAGAGCGCCTGCCAGGCCATTATCGGCTTTGGCGGCGGTTCGGCCATGGACTGCGCCAAGGGCGTGGGCGCGCGCATCGCGCAGCCAAAGAAGCCCATCAACAAGATGCGCGGCCTGTTGCGTATCCATCGTCACCTGCCGCTGCTCATCGCCGTTCCCACCACGGCGGGCACGGGAAGCGAGGTCACGCTTGCAGCGGTAATTACCGACGACGAGACGCACTACAAGTATCCCATCAACGACTTTGTGCTGATCCCGCGCTTTGCGGTGCACGACCCCGAGTTTACGCGCGGCCTGCCCGCCTCCATTACGGGGCAAACGGGCATGGACGCCCTGACACATGCCGTCGAGGCCTTTATCGGGCGCAGCACCACGCCCTATACGCGCAGGATGGCGCGCCAGGCGGTGCAGCTCATCCACGACAATTTGCTCGAGGCCTATGAGTGCGGTGGCAACATGCGTGCGCGCCGCAATATGCTTTCGGCGGCGTATAAAGCGGGCGTTGCCTTTACGCGCTCTTATGTTGGATACGTCCATGCCATCGCGCACAGCCTGGGCGGGCGTTACGGGATTCCCCACGGCTTGGCCAACGCCATCATCCTGCCGCACATGCTTCGTGCCTATGGCGAAGCTGCTGCTCCCAAGCTCGCCGATCTCGCCCGCATGGCCGGCATTGCGCCGGCTAATGCGCTGGACAGCCTGGCGGCCGAGGCCTTTATCGATTGGGTCGACCGCATGAACGCCGCCTTGGGCATACCCAAATATGTGACGGGCATTCGCCGCTCCGACATTCCTGAGATGGCGGCGCATGCCGATGCCGAGGCCAATCCCCTGTACCCCGTTCCGCTTTTAATGGACCGTTTGGAGCTCGAGCATATGTACGAGGTCGTTGCGGGTGGTATGTTTGAAGACGAGAACTAGGAGGGCCCATGAACACCGAGGAAATCGCGCGCATCGTTGCCGATCAGCGCGCCTATTTTAAGACGCACGCCACGTTTGATGTCAACGCTCGCCGTCGCGCGCTCGTGAGCTTGCGCGACGCAGTGCGGGCGCACGAAGCCGATATTGCCCATGCGCTCAAGACCGATCTGGGTAAGTCACATGACGAAGCCTATATGTGCGAGATCGGCACCTCGCTTTCCGAGATCCGTCATCAGATTGCGCACGTGGCTCGATGGAGTCGTCCGCGCCTGCGCCCGTGCGACCTCGCCAACGCCGTGAGTGTGTGCAAGACGCAAGCCGTGCCCTATGGCGTCGCGCTCATCATGGCCCCCTGGAACTACCCGTTTTTGCTAACGCTCGAGCCGCTCGCTGGCGCTCTTGCCGCAGGCAACACCGTGGTCATCAAGCCGAGTGCCTATGCTCCGGCATCGAGTGCGGTGCTCAAGCAGATCTGTGAAGAGGCATTTGATCCGTGCCTGGTGACGGTTGTCGAGGGCGGGCGCGCCGAGAACGAAGCGCTGCTCGACGAGTGCTGGGACAAGATCTTCTTTACCGGTAGCGTTCCGGTCGGCAAGCTCGTCATGGAGCGCGCAAGTAAAAACCTGACGCCCGTGACGCTTGAGCTGGGCGGAAAGAGCCCCTGCATTGTGGATGCCACGGCAAACTTAAAAGTCGCGGCACGGCGCATCGCCTTTGGTAAATGGCTCAACGTGGGGCAGACCTGCGTGGCGCCCGACTACCTGCTGGTCGATACGCGCGTACACGATGAGCTGTTGGGCCTCATCAGGGAGGAGACCCGTCGCATGTTTGGCGAGCATCCGCTCGACAACGAGGATTACGGTCATATCGTCAATGCCAAGCATTTTGCGCGCGTGCGCGGGCTGATCGATCCCTATAAGGTTGTGCTTGGAGGTACCGCGCGCGAGTCGTCGCTCAAGATTGAGCCGACGATTCTAGACGGCGTGACCCCCGATGACGCCGTAATGCAGGAGGAGATTTTCGGCCCCATCTTGCCGGTGCTGACGTTTGAGAGCCTAGACGAGGTAGAGACGTTTATTGCGGATCGTCCGACGCCGCTAGCTCTGTATATCTTTAGCCAGGACCATGCGGCTCAGCAACGCTTTGTGCGTTACGTGCCCTTTGGCGGCGGCTGCGTCAACGACACGATCATGCATCTGGCTACGAGCCATATGGGCTTTGGCGGCATGGGCGCGAGCGGTATGGGGCAGTACCATGGCCGCGAGAGCTTCGATACGTTTAGCCACAAGAAGAGCATCGTGAACAAGGCAACATGGCTGGACGTGCCATTCCGCTACGCCCCTTATGCAAGCTGGAAGCACAGGTTCGTGCGCATGTTTGTGCATTAGAATCAGATAAGGATGAATTTATGTCCGCACGGGCCCGTAGACTTCTCGATAAGGTCAAACGCTGGTTTATCCGGCCGTTAGAGGAGTTGCCATGTACGAGCCTTCACGTGTTCTTCTGTCGTTTCATATCGCAGGATTTCAATATGCCGACGGCGCTTTGGTCCTAGGCGATCTTAAAGCGGGCGATAAACTGACGCTGTGTGCCGAGCGCGATAATCCTCATGACCCCGAGGCAGTTGCGATCTACTATGGCAAGACCAAACTTGGCTACGTTCCAGGAAACGAGGTCGGCCCACTGTCCTTGATGATGTATTACGGCCACGAGGACGTATTTGAGGCCCGTGTGCAACAGGTTGCCCCCGAGCGCAGCCCGTGGCATCAGGTGCGCGTTGGGCTCTATGTGGTGGATGCTCGCTAGTCGGCAATGGAGGCTGCCATGTTTGACGACGACCTGTTCGATTTGACGGACGATCCGTTTGAGTGGGATATGCTGCTCGATGACGATGAGCTGGAGCAGGATCGCAAAAAGCAAAAGGATAAGAACACCCAGGATAAAGGTTCGAATAAAAAGGACAAGCGCCGCCGAGGTCTGTTCGGCGGGCTCTTTGGGTAACTGTCGCATCGCTGCGTCTGTATACTAGGCACGTGTTAGACGCGTTGCGAAATGAGGGCATAGACGATGATGTGGTTTACCGCCGACCTGCACCTGGGCGATACGAATATCTTGCACGACATGGATCGACCTTTTGACTCGGTCGAGGAGATGAATCGCAAGGTCATCGATGTCATCAACGAGTGCGTGGCTGCGAACGACCTCCTCTATATCCTGGGGGACTTTACGTATCGATTGCCCATGGCGGAAGCGGTGCGCCTGCGTAAACGAATCGAATGCCAGAACATAACGCTCATCCGTGGTAACCATGACAGCGACTGGGAAGATCCCGACGTACCGCAGATTTGGGAAGACGTGCGCGATTACCTGGAGATTGCTCCTGGTTATGCCAAGGGCCATCGCCTGGTTTTGAGCCATTACCCCATGCTCAGCTGGAACGGCAAGGCGCGTGGCGCCATCATGCTACACGGGCATATCCACAGCAGGGGAGACCGCACCAACGTGCGCAACCGCGATCGCGAACGCCCTATCTTTCGCTACGATGTCGGTCTCGATGCCAACGAGTACAAGCCCGTAAGCCGCGATCAGATTCTTAGCTTCTTTGGGTTATAGGGCGCCAGAGCCACCACAAAGGGGACAGGCACCTTTGTGGTGGCTCTGGCGCCGTTGCCATTATGACAGCGGCGCCTTTTTTGTCCGCGCGGCGCGGTAGAGTGTAGACGGTTTAAATTTGCGTCCATCGAGGAGCTGCCATGAACGAGATCAAGTGCCCGCATTGCGGCGAAGTGTTTAAGGTCGATGCGTCCGGCTATGCAGATATCGTCAAACAGGTGCGCGATGCCGAGTTCTCGCGCGATCTTGATGAGCGTGTGAAGGCGGTCCAGCGCGAGGGCGAGCAGGCACTGGAGCTTGAGCGCTCGCGCTCGACGGCTGCTTTGCAAAAGGCAGAGTCTCAGCGCGACGCTCAGCTTGTCGAGCAGAAGAACGCTGCAGCTCAGCAGCTGGCACAAGAGGTTGCCAAGCGCGACGCTGAGCTTGCCGAGCTGCGCGCCAAGCTCGAAGGCGCTGCCGCAGAGCGCGAGAGTGCAAGTCAGCGCGCGGCGGTTGAGGCCCGTTCCGATGCTCAAAAGGAGAATGCCGAGCTTCAGCGCGAGATCGACAATTTACGTGCGCAGTTGGAGCGCAAAGATGATGAAGCCAGGCTTGCCGAGGCGGCGGCACGCAATGCTGCTCAAAACGACCTGTCCGCGCGCGACGCTCAGATTGCCGAGCTGCAGGCCAGGATCGCCGCGGCGGACAAGGCCCAGGAGATGGCGCTTGCCGCTGCCGCGGCAGAGTCGCAGCGTGAGCTCGATGCCGCTCGCAGCGAGGCCGAGCGCGCGCTTACTGACTATCGCGCGAAGGTGCAAGAGAAGTTTTCCGCCGCAAAGGCTCAGTCCGAGCAAGAGGCCGAGGGCCTGCGTGCCCAGCTGCGCGAGCAGGAACTGATGGCAAAAATGAACCTGTCAGAGGCGGTCGCCGCGGCGGAGCGAGAGCGCGATGAGGCACGTGCCAAACTGACGAGCGAGCTGGCGGTGCGCGATTCTCGCGAGGAGCAAGCCAAGGCGGCACACGAGCTCGAGCTTGCGCAGGCCAAGCGCGCGAGCGATGACCTGATTCGCTACAAGGATGAAGAGATTGAGCGCCTTAAGGACATGAAGGTTCGCCTGTCCACCAAGATGGTGGGCGAGTCGCTCGAGCAGCACTGCGAGACCGAGTTTAACCGTCTGCGCATGACGGCGTTTCCCAATGCGTACTTCGAGAAAGATAACGATGCATCCGAGGGCACCAAGGGAGACTTCATTTTCCGTGAGTGCGACGCGAGCGGCAACGAGGTCATTTCGATTATGTTCGAGATGAAAAACGAGAACGACGAGACCGCGACCAAGCATAAAAACGAGGACTTCTTTAAGAAACTCGATCACGATCGTCGCCAGAAAGGCTGTGAGTACGCGGTGCTCTGCACACTGCTCGAACCCGAGAGCG
This sequence comes from Collinsella sp. TM06-3, assembly GCF_003436395.1. Taxonomy (NCBI): domain Bacteria; kingdom Bacillati; phylum Actinomycetota; class Coriobacteriia; order Coriobacteriales; family Coriobacteriaceae; genus Collinsella; species Collinsella sp. TM06-3. Next base: position 14,332 of record NZ_QSPG01000011.1, read on the forward strand.
AGCTCTATAACGCAGGAATCGTGGACGTGAGCTACCGCTACGAGAAGATGTACGTGATCCGTCCGCAGTTTTTTATTCCCATGATTACGCTGCTGCGCAACGCCGCCATGGGTTCATTGCGCTATAAACAGGAGCTAGCGGAGTACAAGCAGCAGAACATTGACGTCACGAACTTCGAGGCCAAGATGGAGAAGTTCAAGAATGATTTCGGTCGCAACTACGAGATCGCGAGCCGCAAGTTCCAAACGGCGATTGATGAGATCGACAAGACGATTAGCCATCTGCAGAAAACCAAGGAGGCGTTGCTGTCCTCCGAGAACAATCTGCGCCTAGCCAACAAGAAAGCCGACGATCTTACCATTCGTAAGCTCACGTGGGGCAACAAGACCATGAAGGCGGCGTTTGACGAGGCGCGCGGGGCTGCGTCAGAGACAAACGATAAGCCGGCCGAGGCGGATTCGTATGAGGTCGAGGATGCCGAGTAAGGCATAGCGTATAGTGCAAAAGCGGGGCCGCTGGCGATATTGCCAACGGCCCCGCTTCGTTTCGTTCCAGTATGTTCGGCTAGTCCTCGAGCAGGTCCTCGATAAAGCCGACACGGTAGATCTTGAAGATGACCTCGCCGCCGTCCTGCGTGGCGTCCAGATCGACATCGCCCATGATGCCAAAGTCGTGGTCGCCATCCTCGTCGGCAAAGATCTGGTGCACGTGCCATACGTGCGTGGTCTTCTCGTCGGACTCGTCGATGGAAAACATCGCGGCGCTGCGGGCATCTCCGTCGGTGAGGATCTCCTCATGCTGCTCGTGGTAAGCGTCGAGCGCTTTTTGCCAGCGGATCTCGCTCATGCCCCAGTCGTCGTCGAGCTCGCCCAGGTCGCGAACGTGCTCGCGGGCGGCAAGGGTCACGCGGCGGAAGAGCGCGTTGCGCACCAGCAGCGTGCAGCCGCGGCGGTCCGCCACGACCTCGTCGATGCCCCGCGGCGGCGCAGCATCGAGGGCTGCCGGGTTGCCGGCGTTCTCCCACTCGTCCACCAGGCTCGAGTCCACCGAGCGCACCACAAAGCCCAGCCACGAGATAATGTCGCGCAGGCGCTCGTCGCGCTTCTCGATGGGCACGGTGCGGTCGAGTGAACGGTAAGCCTCTGCCAGGTAGCGCAGCAAAATGCCCTCGGAGCGGGCGATGCCGAGCTTTTGAATGTAGCCCTTAAAATCGCTCGCGCTTTCCAGCATATCGCGCAGAACGCTCTTGGGAGAGAGCTGATAGTCGTTTGCCCAGGGCACTTCCTGGCAGTACTTGTCGAAGGCGGCATCGAGCAAGTCCTCGAGCGGTTTTTCGTAGGTGACATCCTGGATGCGCTCCAGGCGTTCCTCATATTCGACGCCGTCAGCCTTCATTTCGGCCATCGCGCGGTCCCGCGCTGCGCGCTCCTGAGCGCGCAGCACCTGCTTGGGATCCTCGAGCGTTGCCTCGACCATCGAGATGAGGTCCATGGTATAGGTCTCGCTCTCGGGATCGAGCAACTCCAGCGCGGCAAGCAAAAACGGCGAGAGCGGCTGGTCGAGCGCGAAGTCCTCGGGCAGATCGACCGTCAGCGCATAGTCAATATCTGGTGCGGTGTCAGTCGGGGCATCGGGTGCGGGTGGCACCTCGGTGCGAACGACGACGCCGGAATCGATGAGCGTGGCGAAGATTTCGTCGGCGCGAACCTCGAGCTTGGCTTTTTCTTCGGGGGTCTGCAGGCTTGTCTCGATGAGGTCGTGCACGCGGGCGCGAGCGTCACCGCCCTGCTCGACCACGCTAATCACCATGGAGTGTGTGATGCGAAGGCGCGGCTTGAGCGTTTCGGGCTGCGTCTCGATCAGGCGCTCAAAGGTCTGCTTGTTCCAGGTGACAAAGCCCTCGGGGGCCTTCTTCTTTTTAATCTTGCGGAGTTTTTTGGGGTCGTCGCCCGCCTTGGCCATGAGCTTGGCGTTCTCGATCTCGTGCTCGGGTGCCTCGGCAATCACCATGCCCTCGGTATCGAAGCCCGAGCGGCCGGCGCGACCGGCAATCTGATGGAACTCGCGGGCGCGCAGGCGACGCATCTTGTAGCCGTCGAACTTTGTGAGCGCGGTGAGGACCACGGTGTGGATGGGCACGTTGATGCCGACGCCGAGTGTGTCGGTGCCGCAGATGACGGGCAGTAGGCCCTGCTGCGCCAGGCGCTCGACCAGCAGACGATAGCGCGGCAGCATACCGGCGTGGTGCACGCCGACGCCGCAGCCGAGCAAACGCTTGAGGATCTTGCCGAAGGCCGTCGAGAAGCTCGTTCCCTTTGCCGCTTCTTTGATGGCTTCGCGCTGCTCCTTGCTGGCGATGCCAAAATTGGCGAGCGACTGTGCCGTCGCAAGGGCGGCATCCTGGCTAAAGTGCACGATGTAGAGCGGGGCCTCGCCGCGGCGCATCGCGAGCTCGACGGTGCCCTCGAGGGAGGTCGTCACATAGTCGTAGCTCAGCGGCACAGGGCGTGGGGCATCGACGACCAAGTCGCAGGTAGCGCCGGTGTGTTCCTCGAGCGAGGCGGCAATCGCGGTGACATCGCCGAGCGTGGCGCTCATGAGCATGAATTGCGTGTGAGGCAGGGTGAGCAGCGGCACCTGCCAGGCCCAACCGCGATCAGGGTCGGCAAAGTAGTGGAACTCGTCCATGGCGACGCAGCCAACATCGGCATCTTCGCCCTCGCGCAGTGCGTCGTTGGCAAGGATCTCTGCCGTGCAGCAGATGACGGGCGCCTTGGTGTTGATATGCGTGTCGCCGGTGATCATACCGACGTTATCGCGGCCGAGCACCTGCACCAAGTCGAAAAACTTCTCGCTGACCAGAGCCTTGATAGGAGCTGTGTAGTAGCAGCGCTTGCCTTGCGCCATGCCCATAAAGAGCATACCTAGCGCGACAAGCGACTTGCCCGAGCCGGTCGGCGTGCCCAGAATGACGTGATCGCCGGCGGCTAGATCCATGAGGGCCTCTTCTTGGTGGTCCCACAGCTCAATACCGCGATTGCTCGTCCATTCAAAGAAGCGCTCGAAGGCCTGGTCGGGCGTGAGCCACGGTTCGGGCTCGCTGCCGTCCTCGGGCTCCCACCAGGTGGGGGAGAGCGCACCGAGTGAGCCGAATTCGGCTTCGGTTCCCGTGCCGCCCGAGAATGAGCTGGCGGCGCCGGCGCCAGAGACGGTGCTGGCGGCGGTATCTATCGTGGTCTGTGCCATGTGGGGGTACTTTCTCTCGCCGTTTGTCCGCCATCCATTATGGCGTAGCGGCGGTGCGGGGCGCCAGCGCGAAAGAAAATGCAGGAAATGGGCGTTCTGCTCAGCCGTTTGGTGCAGTTGTCAGCTAAGTGAGTAGACTTTTTGCAATATCGCGAGCACATGACTTTTGCGCAAGGGCTCTACCTGCGGTTTTATTTCTTCCTATGCGGGTTGTGCTTGGCTATTGCAAAAAAGTCTACTCACTTAGGTTTGAGGGTCGTTCATCGGTGCCTATTTGTGCTTGCTCGCTGGCGTAGCGACCGCCAAAAGCCCCTAGGACTCTTGCGGCAGGCGCTTCTTGCCTTTACGGGCGCGGTTTCTAAAGTTCTCGACGGCCTCTTCCATGCCGAGGGGCACGTAGGTGAGCTCATCGAGGTTATCGGGCAGGTAGCAAGCAAGACTTTGCTCCTGCATGCGACCCGCTGTGAGCTGTTCGTCGGTGGGCTGCGCGCCGGGTGTGGCGCAAATGCCATAGACGACGGCACCCATCTCGCGCGTGCGGCATTCGTATTCGGTCTCGGGATGCTCGGGATGGTCGCGGCGGACGTCGTCGCTTACCCAAAGCGTGTCGTAGCCGGCCGCGGCAATCTGCCCCAGGGCGTAGTCGCGCAGCGGTTTGCTGTCGGTGCGCAGCGTGACGGTGGCGCCGGCTGCAAAGAGCGGGCGGTAGAGCATCAGATGGTCGACATGGACGAGCCGTTTTTTGGCGTACTTGGCCTTGGGCTGCGGCGTGGGAAAGTTGATGGTTATGGCGTCGAGCTCGCCTGCGGCAAACAGCTGCGGCAACGTTGCGGCGCCTCGGGGCAGGACGAGTGCGTTGGATAGCTCCTGCTCGCAGATTTTCTGTGCGGCATAGGCGATGCAGATGGGCTCCTGGTCCATGCCGATAAAGAACGTGTTTGGCTCGCGGGCCGCGCGCTCTACAAGGTACGTTCCCTTGCCACAACCAAGATCCAGATGAAGGTATTCGAAAGGCTTGCTGCCTGCGGGCGCACAGGCCTCGCGCCAATCTCCGGCATAGGCCTCGGGGTTCGTCTCAATCGCATCGGCGTAGCGCTCCAAGCGCTCTTCGAGCACAAAGTTCTTAGGCGTGCGGACGTGGACGGCTCCCATGAGGCTCCTTGGTCATAAGTATGGAACGCATAGCTGCGCGTTCCGTCAATGGGTTGAAAAAAGGGTGGGCATGGTTTGCCCGAAAGACGCGGTGCGGCTCGACGGCGAGTCGCCGATGCCTACAGACGCTTGAGAATCACATAGCGGTTGAGCTCGCCGCTGCGACCGTCGGCATGGAAGCGCTCAAGCTCGCGCACGGGGACCTCGCCGCTCTTGTAGAACGTACGGACGCCGCGCACCAGGTCGGTGATCTGCTGATCGTCAAAGTGATGGCAATAGCGGTAGGCGTGGCGGTCGTTTTGCCAGCCAATGAGATGGTCGCCGGCTTCAAACTGCGCGGAATCGTAACCCTCAAACGGCGGGGTGAGCTCGGCGCGGGCCTCGGCACGAACGGCCTTGCACGCCATGCGCTCGTCGTTCATAAACTCCCAAAAGCTGATGGCGATGATGCCGCCTGGGCGCGTCTGGCGCACCAGGGCGTCGAGCACGCGTACGCGGTACTCGCACGACGGCACGTGGTGCATAAATCCAAAGCAGACCGAGATGTCGGCGAGCGGGGCGTCGAAAAGCACGTCGGGTGTCTTGGCGGGGTTGAGCTTCATGAGGGCGTCGAGCACATCGAGTTCCTGGAAGTGCAGGTTGGGAATGCGCAGGGCGTGGCCACGTGCATCGATGGCCAGGTCCTGGCATGAGTCGACGCCATAGAACTCAAACGGGCAGCTGGCGTCTGCCGAGGGGTTTGCGCCATCGACGCCCTTGGCGGCAAGTGCGCCGCCGGCGGCAAAGTTCTCGAATCGCATGTTTCCACAGGCAAGATCGAAGACGCGGACGGGATGCTCGATCGTGGCGACGTCGAGCTGCTCGAGCGCTATGTCCATAGTGCGCACCCAGCCGGGCCACGGTGCCTGGCGCGTATCGGAGAAGGAGGCGGAGTGCTCGCGATAGAACGTATTGTTGAGCTGAATGAGCGATGAGGCGAAATCGCGGTTCACGGCGCGGAACTCCCTCCGTTGGCGGTGCGGAATAAACAGTACGACCATACTACCGTTAACGCCGCAACGGGGACAACCGAGCTGCGGGTCATTGCTTTGTTTGGACACATTTCCGCAGCTCATATATGCCCGCAACCGCCGGTTGTCAAAAATCTCACTAGAATAGGTGGCATGCTTTTGGCGGTGGCGGATAGATTTTTAACTGTGCAAGGCGCCTTAAGAACAAAAACGGTCCGGCGGCACGGCTGGCATCGCATAGGAGGAACCATGAATGTAGAAACTGCGCAGCGGCTCGCCGACCTTCGTCGCAGCAAGGGTTTTAGCCAAGAAGGGCTGGCGCGAAAGCTGGGGCTGTCGCGCCAGGCGGTCAGTAAATGGGAGCGTGCGGAGAGCTCGCCCGATACCGAGAACCTGATCTCGCTCGCAAAACTCTATGGCGTGAGTTTGGACGAGCTCCTTAATCCGAGCGATGAGATCGAGGACGATATCGAGTTTGAGAACGAGGACCGCGCCCGTCAGCGCGAGGCCGAGGCAGCGGAGCGCGCCCGTACCCATGAGGCAGCGGCACGTGCTACCGAGGCGGCAACGCAGGCGAGTGATGCCGCCGCCAAGGCGGCGCAAGCGGCAAGCTGGAGCGCGCAGGCCGCCAATGCCGCTACGGCGCAGGTGACGAGTGGCGGCGCAGCTGGCTCGACTCCGGTGAAAGGTCCGTTCCAGTCGTTTCCGTATTGGGCCGTGTGCTGGCTGCTGTTCTTTTTGCTGATGTTCCTGTTTGGTGGCTCCTTTGCCGCGCTGATCTTCTTTACAATCCCCATCTATCACTGGGTGGCGCGTGCGCTCGATGGCGATTGGGCACGCGGGGATATTCAGGTTGGTCCGGCGCCGGAAGCGGCTAAGGCTCAGGATGTTTCCGCTGCGGTTGATACTGACGTGGCTTCCTCGACCGCCGCTGAGCCGAGCGCCAAAGAAGGTGATGAATGATGAAGCTCTCGCATGAGTCCAAGGTCCGCCTGGGCGTCGGTATCGGAGCGTTCGTGCTCATCATCGGGCTTATCTTTGGCACTTCGCGGATATTGTTTCATTTTGATGGCCCGTGGGATCTCGGCGATATTGCATCCGGTTTGTCCGGTATGGACGATGTGGTTGACGGGGACGATTCTTTGGATGGCGGTAACTATTCCGCTCAGTCTCGGCAGCTTTCGAGCGAAACGTTTGATGCCGACTCATTCCAGTCCCTTGACCTGGATGTGACATCGGGTGAGGTTGAGATCAAGTGCGTTTCCGGCGGGCAGGTGCGTGTCATCGAGAGCGGTCGTGTTGCAAAGGGGGTAGCTACCTACGATGCTGCCACTCAGAATCTGGCCGAGGTCAAGGGTTCTACACTCACGATTAGCCAGTTCGACTGCGATGACGAGCGCGCTATCGATCGTTCGGTCACCATCGAGCTGCCGCGGGATGTTGCGGATAACCTGGTCGGCATTACGGCGAGGGTGGGGTCGGGAGACCTGACGGTCGCGGACATTGCATGTCACGACTTCGAATTGACGTTGGACTCGGGAGACGTTGAGTTTGCGGGCACCGTAACCGACACCTTGGATGCCGAGGTCGGTTCGGGCGATGTGGCGTTCGAGCTCTACCAGGCCCCCGCGAAGTCGATGGACGTAAGCGTGGGCTCGGGCGATGTGGAGATATCGGTTCCGAACTCTACGGGCTTTAAGGCGAGCCTCACCGTGGGCAGCGGTGACTTTGAGAGCGATTTCCTTCCGCTTGGCTACGATGGCGAGACCATATTGAATGCTGAATTCGACAACGGTGACAAGTCTGCAACGTATCGTTTTAAGGTCGGTTCGGGCGACATGTCGTTCGAATCGGTGTGACATGCGGTTTTCGGAGATCGGTGCATATAGGCATGCTCTTTGATGGAGGCGCCGGGGCCGTGACTGGCTCCGGCGCCTTTGCCTTTACAATGGGGGCATGGAACAGATTATTTTGAACATACTCGAGGCTCTGCGTCGCGGTGAGACCGTGGACGACAAGGCGCTCGTCAAACTGATACATGCCGAGGCGCGCCGTGAGGGTGCCGACAAACGAGATCTGGCCAAGCGCCGTCTGCTGCCGTTCTACCAGCGGGTTAAACGTGAGAAGCCGGCTCGTTGGGCTGGATGGAATGTCGATGCCGAGCTGGAGCGTCAGCTGCTGCAGGTGCTGCGCATGAAGCCGCGCCGCACGGCTTCGGGCGTGGCGACCATTACCGTCATCACCAAGCCGTGGCCCTGTTCGGGCGATTGCCTGTTTTGCCCCAACGATCTGCGCATGCCCAAAAGCTATCTGCATGCCGAGCCGGCATGCGCCCGTGCGGAGCAAAACTGCTTTGACCCGTATTTGCAGGTGAGCGCTCGCCTGACCGCACTTTCGCAGATGGGGCATGCGACCGACAAGATCGAGCTTATCGTGCTCGGTGGCACCTGGAGCGACTATCCGCAAGGGTATCAGACGTGGTTTATGTCCGAGCTTTTCCGTGCGCTCAATGACGATGCCGTCGCCGGCGTGGCGGCAAACCCCATGTTGGCGCGTCCGGGCATCAGCCGTGCCGAGGCGGGGCGCCTGCTCGATGACGCTCCCGCCGATGCCCTGCCGCCGGTGGTAACAGAGCGCCGCGAGTGCTATCGGGCTGCCGGCATTGCGACAGACGAGGCCAAGCTCGCTGCCGGCGTTGCCGACGAGCAGGAGCGTGTGGATGCTGCCGTGGGCGGCTATAACCGCGCGGTGCGTCGTCTGTACGGCCCCGGTACGCCGTGGGGCGAGGTCACCGAGTGGCAGACGGCAACGATGGAGGAGCTCGAGCGCCAGCAGCGCATCAACGAGACGGCGAAGCATCGCGTGGTGGGGCTCGTTATCGAGACGCGCCCCGATGCTGTAACGCCGCAGGCCCTCATGCTCATCCGCCGCCTGGGCTGCACCAAGATACAGATGGGCATCCAAAGCCTTGACCAGCATCTACTCGATGTCAACGAGCGTCGCATTTCGGTGGCGCAGATTGAGCGGGCGTTTTCGCTTGCGCGCCTGTTTGGCTTTAAGATCCATGCGCATTTTATGCTCAACTTGCTGGGCGCCACACCCGAGGGGGACAAGCGCGACTACGAGCGCTTTATGACCGAGGGGGCCTTTATGCCCGACGAGGTCAAAGTCTACCCGTGTGCGCTCATCGAGGGCTCGCGTCTGGTGGGCTGTTACGAGCGTGGCGAGTGGCGCCCCTATACCGAGGACGAGCTGCTCGATGTGCTGGCCGACGACATCGTGGTGACGCCGGCGTTCTGCCGCATCAGTCGCATGATCCGCGACTTTAGTTCCGACGACATCATGGTGGGCAACAAGAAACCCAACCTGCGTCAGCTCGTCGAAAATCGCTTGGCCGCTCGGGGTGACGGTGCGACGGTGCGCGAGATTCGCTATCGCGAGATCAGCACGGCGGGTGCCGACTTGGATGAGCTATCTCTTGATGAGGAAGTAGCGTACGAGACGCCGGTGACTTACGAGCGCTTTTTGCAGTGGGTGACGCCGCGGGGCAAGATCGCGGGCTTTTTGCGGTTGTCGCTGCCCGATCGCGCTTTTGTTGCCGCACATGCGGACGAGCTGCCGACGATGCCGGACGAGGCGATGATTCGTGAGGTGCACGTGTATGGCATGGCGGCGCGCGTGGGCGATCAGGGCCAGGCAGCGCAGCACCATGGATTGGGACGTTTGCTCGTGGAGCGTGCGTGCCAGATAGCTCGGGACGCTGGCTATACGTACATCAACGTGATCAGCGCGATCGGTACGCGCGAGTACTATCGCCATCTTGGATTTTATGACCATGGCCTTTATCTGCAAAAGGAGCTCTAGATGAACAAGCCGAGTGTTTCTGCCGGCGTCGTTGCCGGCGTTGCTCTGGGAGCCGCGGCGCTTGGTGCGGCCGCTGTCGCTGTTCGTGCTGCCTGTCTGCAGGTCGCGAGGACCCGCAATGGGCTGGCACGTGTGAAGCGCGTGCACGATGAGGGCGGCGACGAAGTTCGCGTATTGGTTCAAGGAGGCGTCTACCAAAGCGCGAGTTACGTTGGCGAGCGCTGGGCGGAGCCCGTCTTTGCGTACTATCGCGCGTTTGACGACGTGTTTGAGGCCGAGGATGCGATGCGCGACGCTTATGGTCACGGTATCAGCCGTATGCTTATGCTGGGTGGCGGCGGGTTTGCCTATCCCAAATATGCGCTGGTGTCGCACGAGGGCTTGCGTATGGACGTTATCGAGTATGACGGAGAGATAACGCGCTTGGCGCGCCGTTGGTTCTACCTGGACGAGCTGGAGCGCGCGGTGGGTGACCGCCTGCGGGTGATTACCGCCGAGGCTCGCTCGTATCTGGGTGTGACGAGCGTGGGCCATCGTCGCTACGACGTGGTCGTGAGCGATTGCTTTGGCGGTGCCGAGCCCGTGCGCGAGCTGGCGACCGTTGAGGCGCTGCGCCTGGTGCGGGGCAGCCTGAACCCCGGGGGTATCTACGTTGCCAATATCGTGAGCGCAAACGAGGGGAGCGATGTGACGTTCCTGCGCGATTGCGTTGCCACGGCACTTGAGGTGTTCAACCGCGCTTGGGTGGCGCCTTGTGGCGATACGGAGTTCGGCGGCGAGGAGAACTGCCTGCTCATCGCCAGCGACGGCGACTACGCCTTTGCCGAAGCCGTGCCCTTCGACACCGACTTCCTCGGCACCGTCCTTCACGACAAGTAAGTCTCCCCGTCCCAAAAAAGACTGGTCTTAGGCGTGGTCGCGCCAGCCGAGAACGCGCTGCTTCATACCCTCGATGTCGAGCACGCCTTCGGCGAAGCCTTTGCGCACGAGCTCCTCGGGAACGTACTCGTCGTAGCGATCAAAATAAGGCACCTCGCCGGGATAGACGAGCTCGATGGGATCAAAGTCCTTCTCGGCCTCGGCGGCGAGCACCTCAAAGAACGTCTCCTCATCGGCCTTCATCTTAAACTGCATAAAGTATGGACGCGACGGATCGAGCCCGTGAAGGCCCAGCTCCGCGGCGCATTTAATCTTGAGCATGCGCTCGAGCGCCAAAAAGGCGTAGCTTCCCAACCAGGGGAAGAGCACCCAGGTGTCGCCGCCCAGGTTAATGAGCGGTTTAGTTCCCGCGCCCGAAATCTCGGCGGTATGACGAGCCTGTGCAAGGCGTGCCCGTGCGTTGCCCATGAGGTACGGATATGCCGCGTGCTCGTTGAGCGCCTTGCGCATGCGCTCGAGTACGTGTGTATTGATGTCGCCGGGGCAGTCGCCAAAGTAGGCCGGCACACGGCCCTTGACCTGCGTGGCAAAGACGGTATGACGCTTCCAGTCCACTTCCTCGACAATCCAGCAGTGTCCGGCGATGGCGATGCGCTCACCGGGCGGTGGGGGATTGACGATCGTGCCCAGCTCGGCCGATTCGCTGCGAACGGTAAACTCCTCGTTTTCCTGGAACACGGCGTAGAACTTAAAGTTGTTGATGATGCGCTCGCCCGCGAGGCCCACGATGAGCCCACCGCCCTCGGTGACCTGGATGTGGTCGATCTTGATGAGGTGGCGCAGCAGTACGCGATAGTCATCGGCCGAGACGCGGTGGAAATAGCTGAGCGTGAGCACACGCTGAGCAAGCTCGGCCGGTGTGAGCTCGCCGGTGCTGGCGAGCGTCGACATGGTCTGGTGATAGAGCAGGCTGTAGGGGAGTCGATCAAGCTCGGGCGGCTCGACCCACTTTTCCTCTCGATAGAGTTGTACGAGCGCGATGCCCTGCAGGAGCTTCCACGGAATGGTCTCGGGCATCATCGTGCGCGGCTCGGGCTCTTCCTCGCGCATGACAAACCACATCTCGGGTGGAAGATCGCGGCGTCCTGTGCGGCCCATTCGCTGCAAAAAGGAGCTAACGGTAAACGGCGCATCGATCTGGAACGCGCGCTCCAGACGACCGATATCGATGCCGAGCTCCAGTGTGGAGGTGGTGATGGTTGTCTGCGCCTGTTCCTCGTCGCGCATCAGCTCCTCGGCGGTCTCGCGTAGCGATGCCGAAAGATTGCCGTGGTGGATGAGAAAGCGGTCGGGCTCGTGTCGGCTCTCGCAGTAACTGCGCAGCATGGAGCACACGGCCTCTGCCTCCTCGCGCGAGTTGGCAAAGACCAGGCACTTGCGTCCGCGCGTATGTTCAAAGATGTAGCCCATTCCGGGATCGGCGTTGTCGGGCGCGGTGTCGGTGGAGTTGAGAAGTGCCTGCTCGGTTGCCCGCGGGATATCGACTTCGCCCTCGGGGGCCGAGGAAGCGCGACTGTCCTTGGGGGCAGCCTTGCCCCGTGCCCGTTCACGACGTTGACGGCGCTCCTCTTGTGTGAGCTGTCCGCCATGGCGCATGTCTTGGGTGCTGACGGGCAGTGCCGCGGGTGGTGCCGCCTCAATGCGCTCGCATGCGAGCACCTCAGCTTCCTGCGGGCCTGTGCTCGTGAATCTTCGCTGCTGCGCCTGGGGACCCGAGTTATAGAAGTGCTCCATGGAGATGCGCCACACGCGGCGCGGTTCCTCAAAACGGGGGATAACGCAGTCGCGGCCCGTTCCCTGTGAGAGAAAGGCACCCGTGCGCTCGGGGTCGCCGATGGTGGCCGAAAGGCCAATACGGCGGGGCTGCACGCCCGCCATGCGCGAAAGGCGCTCAATAAGGCAGAGCGTCTGCCCGCCGCGGTCACCGCGCATGAGTGAGTGGACCTCGTCGATGACCACATAGCGCAGGTCGCAGAACATACGCGGGATTGCCGTGTGCTTGTGGATCAGGAGTGCCTCGAGTGATTCGGGCGTAATCTGTAGGATACCGCTCGGTTTTTTGATGAGCTTAGCCTTGTGCGATTGCGAGACGTCGCCATGCCAGTGCCAGACGGGGATGTCGGCTTCTTCGCAGAGGTCATTGAGGCGGACGAACTGATCATTGATGAGTGCCTTGAGGGGGCCGATGTAGAGGGCGCCCGCGCTTGCGGGCGGTTTTTCCCAAAACTCGGTCAGGATGGGAAAGAAGGCCGCCTCAGTTTTGCCAGATGCCGTGGATGCCGTCAGGAGCACATTGTCTTGCGTGTTAAAGATGGCGTCTGCCGCCGCAACCTGGATAGAGCGCAGACTCTCCCAATCGTGGGAGTAGATGAAGTCTTGGATAAACGGGGCGTAGCGGTCAAAGGCGTTCACGGGGCCTCCTCTCAAATACGAATCTCTTAACGCGGTGAGCAGTGGCTCGCTACATTACTGTCTCGACGTTTGCCCAGATAAAACCTGCCAAAATAAACCTGTCCCTTTTTGGCAGGTTAGATGGTGAACTCGGCGAAGTTGCGCGCGTCGGATGACGCGGGCGATTCGCCGGCTGGTGCGAGAGTATCGCCGCCGACGCTTTGCAGTAACTCTGCCACGTTAGCATCGGGGTTTTGACACAGGATATCGAGCAACTCGATAAAGTCGCGAATGACCTCGCGCGGTGTCAGATGCGTATCGGCCCCCACGCGGCCGAACTCAATCTTGAGGAAGTCCACCAAGTCGTTCTCGGTAAGCGTGGGCGTCCAGCCAAAGTAGCCGGCGTGAATTTGCATGAGTTTTTCGATGAGCACCAGTAGCTCCTCGTAGGTGAGCGGCTGCAGGCGGATGATGGGTGCGAGCATGTCCTTAAGGTCCTCACGCGCAAAGCGACCCTGAGCGAGTCGGCTGCGCAGAGCCTCGTAGGAGAACACGCCGCGGCGGCGGTCTTCGATGGAGGTTGGCGTGCCGCCCATGATCATGCCCAGGTACTGCGCCTTGCCCTGAAGTGTGTCGTTGTACATGGTCAGGATCTTCTCGTAGTTGTACTGGCGCGTGATGGCATTGGGAATCTTATACAGATTCACGAGTTCGTCGATGAGCACCAGCATGCCCTTGTAGCCGCTGCAAACCAAAAAACGCGCGATGAGTTTGACGTAGTCGTACCAATCGTCGTCGCTGATGATGGTCGAGGAGCCCAGCTCGGCGCGCGCCTCGCTCTTGGTGCGGTATTCGCCGCGGATCCATTTGGTCACGCGGCTCATGGCCTCTTCGTCGCCCTCGGATACGGCCATGCGGTAGCGGCGGAGCATACGGGTGAAGTCGAAGCCGTGGACCATCTCCTCGAGCGGGGCCAGTTGGGCATTGACGACCGACTCGTCGACGTCGGCACATGAGGCGACCCAGCGATCCAGAATAAGGTTGAGCGCACCGCCCTCGGGGCGCGTCTTGGTCGATATATTGCGGATGAGCTCGCGGTAGGTGGCAAGGCCCTGTCCCTGACCGCCCTGCAGGCGGCGCTCGGGCGACAGGTCGGCATCAGCGACGACGAATCCCTCGCCCATGGCGTGCGTGCGGATGGTCTGGAGCAAAAAGCTCTTGCCGGCGCCGTAACGACCGACCAGAAAGCGGAAGCTCGCGCCACCGTCGGCGATGAGGCTCAGATCGGTGAGCAGGGCGCGGATCTCGACCTCGCGGCCTACGGTGATGTAAGGAAGGCCGATGCGCGGGACCACGCCGCCCTTGAGCGAGTTGAGAATGACGGCAGCGACGCGCTTGGGCACGCGAGGTGCTGCGGATGCGGTATCACTCATGGTCTAGGTATCCTCTCACGTCTGCTTCGTAGTCCTCGATAATCTGCGGTCCTGCCGCGCTAAATTCAATTACGGTGTCGCCCACCAGGTCAAAGAGCGCCTCGTTGATGGTATCGACGAGCATGTCCTCGCTCTGCTCCGATTGCACTACCGCCGATTCCGCCTGTACTGCGTTGTGCTCGAGCAGCGCGCGGAGATAGGCGTCTGCGGCGGGCACGAGTTCGTTTGTGGCGTCAGCGGGCGTAGCAGCTGCGAACGCGGGCGTCGGCGCGAGAAGCGGTGCCACGACACCAAACTGTTCGGTGGATATGGTCGGCTCGTCGGACTCGTCCTGCCCTGCAGCCGCCGCGACCGCCTCGACCATCGCGTCGGCTACGGGCTCGGCTTCCGGTTGCCCTGAGTCCGCTGCCTCGGCTTCTGCGGACGCGCCGTCCTCGCGTTCCTCGTCAATCAAAAGCGCCTCGCGCGTTTGTGCGGCGGCGCTCCGAATATGCCCCAGCTGACTCAGATCGATATCGATTTTGACGGGCTGGTGTGCGGCGTCCCACGAAAGCCATGCCACAATCTCGTCATCGATAATCTTGGCCAGATATTTGGGGACCTTTTCTTCCTTAAGGGGGTGGGCAGGGTCCAGCGCCAGGCGCAGGCGTTGGTCGCAGGCGCGCATCATTTCACCGAGCTTGCTGCTCTTTTGCCTACTACCGTGGATACGCATGCATTCCCAAAAGCCGTTTTGGCAACGGTAGATATGGATGGGGTCCAGACGGTATTCGCAGTCCTCGTGGCGCTCGGGCGCAAAGAATACGGCCGAGGCAAACATGGTGTAGGGCATGGCCGTCTCCTCCCCAAATAAACTTGCCACGATGCCGGTCTTTCGGTGCGTGTCATAGTAGCGCACCATGCGGACATACACGGCGCACGCCACGTGGCGCAGATCGCGGTGGTGGCTGCGGTCGAGCCGCGAGCTACTTAGGTTGTACGTGGAGAGGGCGTTGATGGCGGCCATGAGTCGCTCCTCGCGCACCTCATCGGGCGGAAGGGGGAGCGTGGGCTCGGAGGTTTTGCGACGCTTAGGGGTCTGGCTGGACGGTGCCGGTACAAGGTCTCGTGCCGCGCGCCGCAGTTCGATAAGGGCGTTATCGAACATGACGGTTTTAGAGTCGCGAAGCAGCTTGGGGTCGAGCCCGTGGAACACGGCGTAATCTTGCAGCCACACGCGCGCAAACCGGTCGATGCCGGGCTCGAAGGCGCGATAGACATCCCAAAAAGCCTTGATCTTGTTAAAACCATCGAGTGGATTATCTACGCCAATGCCGCAGATCAGCTCATAGAGATACAGAAAGGCAAAGGACGTAGACGTTTCCTCGACGGTTCCGCGGCGCACTTGGGCACGCCAGGTAAAGTAGCCGCGCAGTTGCCGGTCGCTCATGGCGTTGTAGGTGGGAAAGTACGACTTAAAGGTGCCGTTGTAGGGACAGTCGTCCTCAAAGTCGGCCATCAGCAGGCCCTGGCGGTAAAAAAGCTCGGCTTCCGAAAGCCAGCGGCCCGCACCGCCCTTGGGGTCATCCTGCCAGCGCGATATCTCGCGCATTTTACGGTACTGGTCGGGGAGGAAATTCTGCATCTGTCGGCCGGTTTTGAGAATCGGCTCGTCTGCGTAGGTTTCGTTTGAGAAGCGGGCGGACTGATGGGTCCGGGCCTCGGCCATAATGCGCTCGATGAGCATCTTGATGTCCTGGTCGGCCACCGCTCCTCCTCTCGAACGCAGCTACGGTGACCTCATATCATAGCACAGCATCAAACAGATGTTCGAGATACCGATGCGTTGATAGATTTAGAACAGGAGGGCGTAGATGACGGCGATGACGACGGAGGGAAGCATATTGGCCGTGCGGAAGGTCTGAGGACGGATGAGGTTGACGCCGACACAGAAGATGAGCATGGAACCTACGAGCGAAAGGCTGTTGAGGGCAGCTGTGGTCATGATGGGGGAGAGCGCGCCGGCAAACAACGTGATCGTCCCCTGGAACACGGCGACGGGCAGGGCGGAGAAGATGCAGCCGCGGCCAAGCGAGGCCGTCATGGTGCAGACGATGATGCAGTCCAGTGCGCCCTTGAGGGCAAGCGTTGACCAGTCGCCGAGCAGGCCGTCCTGGATCGATCCCACAATGGCCATGGCGCCGATGCACACGGTGAGTGAAGTCGAGACGAAAGCGTTGGTGAACTTGTTATCGCCCTCACTGCCAGTCTTGCGCTTGAGCCATTCGCCAAGGTTCTCGATGGCGGCCTCCAAGTTGATGGCCTCGCCGATGAGCGAACCGAGCGCAAATGAGACGATGAGCATGGTGGTACCGGTGGTCGCTAGCGCCTTTCCATCGATGATGAGCATCTTTTGCATGGTGCCGCCCAGGCCGATAAACAGGACGCACAGCCCCGATGCTTTCATGAGCGTGTCTTGGATGTGCGGTGTAATGAAGCGGCCGCCCGCTAATCCCAAAAGACCGCCCGCAACTAAAAGCGCAACGTTGATGATTGTTCCCAAGCCCGGCATGAGCCCTCCTGTATTGATGCCAACGTGGCAATCGTAGCAGAACGAAATGCGAGGCACATCGCGACTCATCTAATACGTTATATAAGTGGTATTAGGAATGATGCGCAGCATTTAAGCCTCAGGTGGTTGTCGGGACATAGGGGTAGTAGTCAAAGCGCAGTGTCATAAGCCGCTGCGAGGATTCAATAGCCGCGGCGATGATATTGGCATCGCGGGCACGATCAAACCCTTCGAGTTCGATCTGATACGAGACGTCTTGCATAATGTCCAGACGTCGCCAGGCTAGAAGTGTGTCGCCATCGAATTCCAAGGTCTTGCCTCCGTCTGGGGCAACGGCGTATAGACGCAGTTTAGCGGTGGTTGCAGGGTCGACAACCGTGACCTTTTTAATTTCGTTTCGAGTATTCTTGGCGCCCAACAAGGTGAGCAGCGTTGGGGCCACGACCTCGCCCGATGGCAAATAGACGACTTCGATGGATTCGGGAAATGCGATGATGGCCGACTTGCGGACGGGCTGATTGGCGGCGGCAACTTCGATGTTTGCAGCATCGATGACCTCTGTGTGGTCGAGGGCGGCAAGCACGCAGCAGTTACCTTCATCGATCTCCTGAGGATCAGCAAGCCCCAGACTGTCCGCGAGCTCGGGATCGTTTGGACCGGTAGCGGGCTCATTTGGTGCTTCGAAAGAAGCTGGGACGCTGTTTGTCGGCGACGGCGTGTCGCCCGCACCTGCTTCTTTGTCCGTGCTCTCTTCTTGTATGGTTGCGTTGATGGGTTCGTCGTTTGAGGGGAGCGTCTTGGCGTCAAGCGCGGAGGGGACAATCCCGACGGCTCCGGATCCGTTCCACTCCATCTCGAGAAGCGCCGGGTCGGCAAGAATGCGTTGCCTGCCTAGCGTGTGGGTATCGATCGCAATAGGGCCTGCCTCCGTCCCGCGCGTAAGGCTGAGCGATCCGGCCGGCTTCTCGAAATGAATGTCTGTGTCTTCGGTACTGGCGGCGTAGAACAGCAGGGATGCTTCTCCCGCCGCGATGGCATCGGTGCCCGCCTTGGTCAGCCGCAGCGATGCCGTGAATGAGAGGGTGGGCTGCACATCGTCTGCATTCGCGGCGGCGCAGCCCAGACATATACCGCCTCCTTTCTCGAAAAACGCACCGTCGAAGGCGACCTTCGCTCCGTTCGCCGAGTCATCGACCGAAGCGATATCGATGCGCAACCCCAAATCGCACGGATCGCCATCTGCATCGAGCACAATCGAGCGCCACGTGCAGACGGCGCACCCCGCCTGGGAGCTGTTTGCCTCGTTCGAACGATTGATATCCACGACTATCGAGCCGTCCGTATTACGACGAAGGCATCCCGAGGTTGAGATTGCGGCCTGTGCGAACGAAAAACGCTTGCACGCAATGGCGCTCGACGGATTTGGTGCGGAGCTTAGGGCTGCTGGTAAGGAGTCTGCCATGACGGGAGTCGCCCAAGCGGCGACAGGCGTTCCGGTTGCGAGCGCGCCGCAGAGTGCGACGACGGGCAAAAGGTTCTTCGATGCCATGGGGTCTCCTTAGCTAATTTAGTGCGGCCTGTCCGTGTTTCGTTTCTGGCTGCGTTTGATGTGCAGACCGAGGCCGGCAGTTCCCGCGCCTGCTGCCGTGGCGCCTGCTGCCAAGAGCCATCGTCTGTCGTCTGTCTGTGCCAACGGTTCCTTGCAGTTGCCGCGGTCGAGCTCCGAGAGGTCGACCGTCACCTGCGTGGCGGCCTGCGCCTGTTCTTGCTGGGCAAAGGCCATGGCTGGCCCAAACGCTAGGATACTGACGGCGGCGGCCAGGGCGACGGCCTTATGCCGTGTGCGCACCGGGCTCGACCGTCCAGGTGATCGTTGCAACCTGATCGCCTTCGCCGGTTACGTGGAAGATGTCGCGCGTGACGCGGGCGACGTTTCCGCTTGTCTTGAGCTTAATTTTGTCCGTGCCGCCGGCAATGCCCTGGTAGCCCATGTCGAAGGCTGCATTCTTGGAAAGATCGAGGCCCGTCTCCTGCATTGCGGCGCTGGCGTTCTGGAGTGCGCCGTCGGGGCCGACCTTAAAGTCGATGGAATTCTGCGCGGTTCCGGCCTTGGCGTCGGCGGCAATGGTCCAGGTGTTCATGGCGTCGATCTTCATGTTGGTGACATGGATGCCGTAGGCCGAATGATTGTCGATGGTGGTCGCGTCTTCTGAGGGGCCCTGAAGCGTGCCGTCGGCCTTGGCGACGAAGGGAATAACCGTCGGAACTTTGAACTCTACGTTGTCGATCTCGGTCCTGACCATTACTTTCGTGGTTCCAACGCGCCCGGCTGCCAGAGCTGGCGTCGGGGCGGCGCCCATTGCGAGCGCGAGCGCGAGCCCTGCGCCCACGACGAGCGCTCTGGCTCCGTTCATGTTCCTGGTGATGTCCATGGTCGTTCCTTTCTATTCGCCGCGGGCCGTCCCCGCGATGATTGGACGAATGCTGGTGAATTGCGTGCGGTGCCGCGTCGGCCGAAAAAGCTAGTTCTCGGCTTGCTCAACCCGTACCTTGACACGTGTCGGATTGCCGTGGCTGTCGAGGGTCTTGGCATCGAGTGCCTGGATCTCGATGTATGCCTCGCCTTCTTTGATGTCGCCGGCGGGGCACGTCTCGATTGTCTTGCCGGTCTCGACCACACCGGATTCGTACATGGTCTCGTCGTTTTGGATGACGCGGAATCGCTGGGGAAATTTATTGTCTTGGACGTTTTGCACGTTGACGCGCAGCTTGCCGTCCTCCTGTAGCTGAGCGACCGGCGCGACCGAAATCGTCATCATGTTGTCGCGGACGATGGCATCGAGCTCATCTTGGATTTCTTGTCGCGATTTACCCTCTGCCGTCGTGACTGAGGCACCCGCTTCGGGCACGGGCTGCGACTGCCAGGCGTATAGCCCTACGGCGATGAGGGCGCAGACGATAGCCAGACAGACAACGACGAGTTTCTTGCGACGCCCCAGTCCTGCGAGGCGGGGCGGCTTCTTCGCACTCATGCGGCGTCCTTGGTGGTGTAGACACGTGCGAACGTGGACGGGTCCGCTCCAAAGAGCATGTGAAGCATCAGGCGGCGCGAGTAGATGAGCTCGTCAAAGTCGTGAGGGAGCTCGATGTCGTGGATACGCGCGATGTGGTGGGCGAGCGCCGAGAACGACTCGGGGTCGCAGATAACATCGGTGGTGACGTGGTAGACCGCCGTATCGGGGAACGCCTCTTCGTCGAAAGGCAGGAGATAGGGATCGTCGTCGACCTCGATGGCGACGCCGTACTGGGGCCAGTAATATGCCATGGGAACCTCCCTGCTTCTGGGGCCAAACTTCTATCGGTTTTGGCTGTCGATGCCGACCGTATCAGCCGCTACTTGACCAATTTCTGACCAAATGCTTGACGGATTGACATCTCCGCAGGTAAAAGGTGGAAAAAATTACTTCAACTTTTTTCGAGCGACAATCGAGCGGTCGGCGACGGCGGGGCGATATGTGTCAAAAGCATCGTCTGCCGAGGAAGCCTTGCCGTTCGCCGAATTGCACGAACGTAAAAACGCCAATTATGGAGACGGTCTCGAACACGTCGACGAAACGATGCGGTAACATCTCCCTGAAAACACTGTAGTTAGCTAAAGGGGGAGTTCGCGTGTCTGCAACCATTAAACCCTTCACCGACGAGTTCGAGGAGTATGGCCGCGATGAATCTCGCGCATCGGGCGAAGCATCGAGCATCTCGTTTCCGACAACGGAAGACGAGGTCCGTGCCATTTTGGAAACGCTCCATGCCGAGCGTGTCCCGGTAACGGTTCAGGGCGCCCGAACCGGCCTTGCCGCCGGTGCCGTGCCCCACGGTGGGCATATCCTCAATACTTCCCGTATGAATCGCTACTTGGGCCTTCGCCGCGATGAACAAGGCCAATTTCTGCTGCGCGTGGAGCCGGGCGTTGTGCTCTCGGAGCTGCGTAAGCAGCTGAGCAAGAAGGTACTGCCGACCGCTGGTTGGGACCAGGCATCGCTTGAGGCCTACGAGGAGTTCCAAGAGTCCCCCGAGCAGTTCTTTCCCACCGATCCCACCGAGGCATCTGCCTGTCTGGGCGGCATGGCGGCATGCAATGCCTCCGGCGCCCGCAGCTACGCTTACGGTCCCATGCGCCCGCATATCACGGGACTCCACGTCGCGCTGGCTGATGGCGATTTGCTTGAGCTTCAGCGCGGCGAGGCTTTTGCCCAGGGCCGCCACCTGTCGCTCGTGACGGCAGAGGGCCGTACGCTCGAGCTCGATCTTCCCAGCTATACCATGCCCGAGACAAAAAATGCCTCAGGCTATTTCGTTGCGGACGATATGGACGCCATCGATCTTTTTATCGGTGCGTGCGGCACGCTCGGCGTCATTACCGAGCTCGAGATCGCCCTGCAGGCGGCACCTTCGGTCGTATGGGGTGTGAGTTGCTTTTTCGATAGCGAAGACAAGGCCGTGTCCTTTACCGATTCCGTGCGTCCCGTGCTGTCCCATGCCGCCGCTATTGAGTATTTCGATGCTGGCGCCCTGGATATCCTGCGTCGCCAGCGCGAGCAGTCGACAGCGTTTGCCTCGCTGCCGGCGCTCGACGACGAGGCAAAGGTCTGTGTCTACGTGGAGCTCGACTGCGATGACGAGGCGCAGGCGACCGAGGGGCTGTGCCACCTGGGATGGGTGCTGGAGCTTGCGGGCGGCCGCGACGATGCGACATGGGTCGCCCGCACCGAAGTCGATCGCGAGTGCCAGCGGTTCTTCCGCCACGCGGTCCCCGAGAGCGTCAATATGCTCATTGACGAGCGTCGCCGCATCGACCCCACCATTACCAAGCTGGGATCGGATATGTCGGTGCCCAATGCACGCCTTGCCGATGTCATGGCCCTCTATCGCCGCACGCTGGCCGAAAGCGGGCTTGAGTCTGCTGCCTGGGGACACATCGGGAATAACCATCTGCATGTGAACATCCTGCCGCGCGATGCGCAAGACTACCGTCGCGGTGGCGAGCTGTTTGCCCAGTGGGCTGCGGAGGTAACGGCTATGGGCGGTGCCGTTTCTGCCGAGCACGGCGTCGGCAAGATCAAGGCGGGCTTCTTAGAGACGATGTACGGTCACGAGGCCATGGTCGAGTCGGCGCGGCTCAAGCTCCAGCTCGATCCCGACGGGCAGCTGGGTCGCGGCAACCTGTTTTCGGAGAAGCTCTTGGATGAGCTCGTCCAGAAAGGGGGCGCGTGAAGATGAGCGATTTCCATATGGTGGTGTGCGTCAAGGCCGTGCCGGGCAGCACCGAGGTCAAGATGGACCCCAAGACCAATACCATCGTGCGCGATGGCAAGCAGGCGGTCATTAATCCCTTTGATGCGAGCGCTTTGGAATGCGCGCTGGCGCTGAAGGACGACTTTATCGGCTTTGGCATGGATGTGCGCGTGACGGTGGTGTCGATGGGCATCCCCGCGACCGAGTCGCTGCTGCGCGACTGCATCGCTCGAGGCGCCGACGACGCGCTGCTGCTGACCGATCGCGCCTTTGCAGGTGCCGATACCCTGGCGACCACCTATGCTCTCAAATGCGGCATCGAGGCACTCGACGAGGACTTCGACCTGCTCATCTGCGGCAAGATGGCGGTGGATGGCGATACGGCCCAGATTGGTCCCGAGCTTGCCGGTGCCTTTGAGATTCCCTGCGTGACCGACGTGAGTTGCGTGCAAAGCGCGGGCTTTACGACGTGTGGCTCGCTGGCGCTCGTTCACGGATGCGATGCCGGCGAGGAGACGGTGTGTCTTGAGATGCCGTGCGCGATGACGACTGCCAAGGAGATTGGCCAGTTGCGTATGCCGAGTATTGCCGGTATTCGCGCGGCGGAGGAGGCGGACGTGCGCGTGGTCAGTACCGCCGACGTGAACGCCGACCCCGCGCGTTGCGGTCTTGCCGGATCACCGACGCAGGTCGTGCGCTCGTTTGTGCCCGACCGTGACCAAACGTGCGAGGCCGTTGAGGGAACGGCGTCCGAGCAGGCGGTAAAACTTGCCAAGATTATTGAGGGGATGGCATAGATGAGCGGGCTGATTATCGATAGCGAAGCCTGTATCGGCTGCGGTCGCTGCGTTCGCGCCTGCGCCTCGGGCGGCATTGTGGTGGAGGGTGAGCGCCCCAATCGCTGTGCCCGCGTAACCGACGGCTGTATCCTGTGCGGTGGGTGCGTCGACGCCTGCCCCGTCAACGCCATCTCGATTGAGCGCGACGAGGCCGCCGGCGCGGCAGACCTTGACGCATATCGAGACATCTGGATCTTCGTGCAGACTGACGAGCACGATGCCGTTGCATCCGTGGCCTTCGAGCTCATGGGCAAGGGGCGCGAGCTTGCCGATGCCCGCGGCTGCCGTCTGGTGGCACTGGTCGGCATGAGCCCCGAGGGCTCACTCGGGGACCTGGAGCATCTGATTTGCGCCGGTGCGGACGAAGTTCTGGTCTGTCGTGACGAGCGCCTGCGTCAGAACGACGCAGAGGTCTACGCCCGCTTGATCTGCGATTTGGTAGCCGAGCGCAAGCCCGAGGCCATTCTGTACGGTGCGACCGCCTTTGGTCGCGAGCTGGCGCCTGGTGTGGCCGTGCGCTTGCAGACGGGCCTTACGGCCGATTGCACGGTGCTTTCGATGGATACGGAGACGGGTCTGCTGCAGCAGACGCGCCCGGCGTTTGGCGGCAACCTGATGGCCACCATTATCTGCCCCAACCACCGTCCTCAGATGGCAACGGTGCGCCCCGGCATCTTTAAGGCGCCCGAGTTTGACTATAGCCGCTCCGGCACGATTGCCCAGGTAGTGCTTGCGGATGACGTTAAGGCCCGCGTCGAGATCTCGATTCCCGCCGAGGAGTGGGGACAGCAGGCCTCAATTGCCGATGCCGAGCGTCTGGTCGTGGTGGGCCGCGGCATCGGCTCCAAGAAGAATCTGCCCCTGATGCGAAAGCTCGCCGATGCCCTGGGTGCCGAGCTTGGTTGCACGCGTCCCATTGTGGAGGCAGGCTGGTTGGAGTATCGCCACCAAATTGGCCAGACGGGTGTATCGGTCTCGCCCAAGCTCCTCGTGAGCATCGGTGTCTCGGGCGCTATCCAGCATCTCGCCGGCATCGGTGGGGCGGAGTGCATTGTCGCCATCAATGAGGACCCGGATGCCCCCATCTTTGGTGCCGCCCAGTACAAGGTCGTCGGCGATGCCGTTGAGATCGTTGAGGAGCTGCTGGCTCAGCTTGAGCGCTAAGCGCGCGTCAGCCAGTCGCGCATCTCGTCCTTTAGGCGGCTCCAGGTTGCCTGCGTGGCGGGGTCGGTAAAGGGCCGCGTAATGCCAAAGGGCGCGTCGAGCAGGCGGTGGATATCGCCCTGTTTGCGCGCCAGCGCGCGGCTCGCTGGATAGACGAGCTCAAACATAAAGCAGATGAGTCCCACCAGGTAGTCTGCGGGCTCATCGCGCTCATCGCGTGCGACGCAGCGGTGCTCGTCAAAGGCGGTAAGCGCCGGTGTCGAGAAGTGGCTGGCGAGAAACGTGTCCTCATCCACCTTGAGGATGGTGTCGACGGTGCTGTCGGCGATGGTGCGCATAATGTCGATCTTGTCGCCATCGCGCACGATCTCGCAGAAGCTCCGTGTACGGGTGTCGAGTTCCGTGGGCAGGCGAAAATCACTGTGGTGGGCGATGCTCGCGCGGATCAGTTCGTCCTCTGCCGGGTCATCGATAAAGTCGCGGATGCTCGTTACGGCGGGTGCATCGGCGGGATTCTCGCCAAAGAGGACCTCGATGCCCAGCGCTGCATGGCTCATGCTCTCGGCGTCCTTAAAGGTGTCCCAGCGCCGCAACTGCTCAAAGCGGCCCATATCGTGTAGCAGGCCGCAAAGCCATGCCAGGTCAATATCTTCTGACGACCAGCCCTGCTCGCGCGCTACGGCATCGCATGCCTCGGCCACGTGGTACGTATGCTCGATTTTGAGCGCGATGCGTGGGTTGGTGGCGTCGTAGGCATCGGTGTAGCTTTTGAAGGCCGCGCGCGCCCGGTCTCGATCGATAGCTGTCATAATGACTTCCTAAAAAGTTGTGTCTTTCGATCCGGTGGCAATTGTAGGTGAACTTTATTGCCACCGGTTGATATTTCTGCTGCGTTGCAAGGCGCGCTGCAGACGACTTACCAGAATGGGAGTGGCATGGTCCTTAGGATCTTTAAAATCGTCTGGCCAGTGATGCTTACCTATATTGCAATAGGCGCGCCGTGCGGAATGATCATGGGGCAGACGGGAATGGAGCCCTGGATGGTCTTTGCTCTGAGCAGCACGTTTGTGACGGGCAGCGGCCAGTTTATGATCTGCAATCTTTGGCTGGCGGGCGTGCCTGCAGCATCGATCGTCGCGAGCGTTGCTGCCATCTCCTCGCGCTTTGCGCTTTACTCGGCATCGATCGCGCCGCATCTGACGGGTGCCTCGAAGCGTCAGACGCTGGCTGTTGCCGCGACACTTACCGAGGAGGCATATGGCATCTCGCTTGCCAAGTTGGTTGAAGGGGAGGATTGGGGCCCGCGCGAGTCCTTCGTGCTCAACGTGATTCTCATCGCAACATGGGGCGTTTCGTGTACGATGGGCGCCATCGTCGGCGCCGTTGTCGATGTTCCCACCGCCATTGCAGCCTTTGTCTGCACCTCGCTCTTTATCTGCCTGCTCTTTTCGCAGCGACTGTCGCACGGCAATGTCGTTGCCGCGGTGGCTTGCTCCACCATCGCCGGCACGGCTATGACCACGCCGGTTGCTCTTGCCGAGGTCGCGCCGCGCTATGCCGAGCTTGCGCCCACCGCGTACGCCCAGATCGCCACCGCCGTTATCATCATGGCAATCATGGCTCCGATTCTGACTGGCTGGGTCGACAAGAAGTTTTGCCAGGGCAAGGAAGATCTGTCGCCCGCCGGTGTCGAGGCCATCGAGGAAGCCGTCGCGATCGACATCGATGGCGAGTAACAATCGACACCCATCAATAGTGCCGGCGCGCAATTCGCGCCGTTTGAGCGCCCGAACGAAAGCTGTCTTGCAGTGACGTTCGGGCGCTCTGCTATGATTCCCTTTACCCCTGCGGAGTAGGGGTGTTTATTGCCCAGACACGAATCGGGCGATTCTGACCACTTGGATATTGAAGGGATGGCGTCTAGTGGTTAAGGCACTCAAGATTGAGATATTCCTGCTATGCATGATTGTTCTTATCGGGCTTGCCGCGCGAAGTCGCCACTCCTTGTTCTCGAGCACCCAGCAGCTCTTGTTTAGCATGCTTGGCTACACCTCTGCCGCGTACATATTATTCGATATGATCTGGACGCTTTCGGACGGTGTGGACGGCACGTTGGGCATTGCTGTCAACTGGATTTCCAACGCGGTTTCGTTTTCGCTCTTTGCTATCGCGTGTCTCATTTGGTTTATCTATTCCGAGACGGTGCAGGGCTCTCGCCTTTTGACCGCGCGCTATAGGATGGCGTTTGTAATGCTACCTACGGCTCTGGTGGTCGTGCTGGTGTTTACCAGTTACTGGACGCACGCCCTGTTCTATATCGATTCGCAGGGTGTGTATCGTCGCGGCTTTGCCTATATGATCCAGCCCATCGTCAGCTACTGTTACGTTATACATACGTCCCTGCATGCGTTTGTGCAATCTCGCAGGGTCGAAAGCCTGCAGACGAAGGCCATCTATCGAACCTTGGCATTTTTCGCCATTCCGGCCCTGGTGGGCGGTACCTTTCAGGTCGTATACTCGGTGCCCGGCCTTTGTGTCGGCATAATGATTAGCATGTTGCTGCTCTATATCATCTACCAGGAGCAGCTCATCTCGACCGACCCGTTGACTGGCCTCAACAATCGCAACCGTTTTGAGACCTATATGCTGTCGCTCTTCTCAAATGTGGATCAGGCCGAAGACGTGTATCTGCTTATGATGGACGCCGACGGCTTTAAGCAGATTAACGATCGCTATGGACATGTGGAGGGCGACCATGCTCTTCAGGTCATATCCGCTGCGCTCAAAGAGGTCTGCTCGGCGTCAGGTGGCTTTATCGCGCGTTATGGCGGCGATGAGTTCGTGGCGCTTCAAAAGGCGACGGCGGAGCAGGATATCGTGCGTCTGTGCGTGACAATCAACGACGAGCTCGCGCGCGCCGAGGTTCCGTATCTGTTGCGGATGTCCATCGGCTACGCACGGGTTGGTGATGGCGTTGATACCTGGCAAGACTTGCTTCGCGCTGCCGACGCGGAGCTCTACCGCGTCAAGGCCGAGAAAAAGAAAGCCGGCGTCCAGATACGCTAGAAAAGGGGCGTACGACCGTTGCGATGGTCGTGCGCCCCTATTGCGTTTGTGGGGGCCAACGGCCATAATGCCCAGGCGCGGTGCGGCAAGACGGGCGTCTGCCGCCGCGACTCGGTACGAAATCAACGAGAACCAGTGTGCTCCATTAAGCTAAAGTGTGCGAACGCCCTCCCTAAAAAGGTGAGCTCGCTAGGCTTTTTTGGGTTTGTTGACGATGATGATGCCGCCGCAGACCAAGAGCAGGGCAACAAGTACGGTAACGGGGCTCGTGCCAGCGCCCTCGCCGAGCAGCAGTGCGCTCAACAGCACGCCAAAGACCGGGTTCATAAAGCCAAAGACCGACACGCGGCTGACGGGGTTGACGGTGAGCAGGCGGGACCACAGCGAGTACGCGACGGCGGAAATGAGTGCCATATAAATGATGAGCGCGATGGCGGGGGCGATTTCGGCGGGGGACAACGTACCGCCCATCAAAAAGCCGATGGCGGTGAGGACCAGGCCGCCGACCAAGAACTGCCACCCGGCAAGCAAGACGCCGTCGTGCTCGCGCGAGAAGATGCCGATCAGGCAGGTCGAAAGGGCACCCGCAACGGTGGAGGCCAGGATAAAGCCCTCGCCGTCGAGCGCAAAGCCAAAGGTGCCGCCCGCGCCCGAAAGGTTGACGAGCGCGACACCGGCAAAGCCCAGTACGCAGCCGAGCACCTTGGGCGTATTGAGCCTCTCGGTGTGAAATGCCAGGGCGGCAAAGAGGATTGCGAGAAAGTTGGCGCTGGCCTCGATGATGGAGCTCGACATGGCGCTGGCGCGCGAAAGTCCCAGGTAGAAAAAGAAGTACTGCCCGATAGTCTGGAAGAGCGACAGGATGCAGATGGACTTAATGTCGCGTACCTGTGGGACGAGCGGGCGATGCTGGGCTGCACTCATACCGGCGATAACCAGGATACCGGCAAGCGTGAAGCGCAAACCTGCAAAGAGTAGCTGCGAGGCGCTATCGTGCGCCGGGATACCAAAGAGTGCGTAACCGATCTTGATGCAGGGAAAGGCCGACCCCCAGAGTGCACAGCAAACAAGACAGCCCAGGATGAGTCCGGGCAGGGTGGCGAGATACGGCCTGCGGCTTTCCATGATGTCCTTCTCCTATACGCGCAAAGCAAAAAAGAACCCGCCACCGGGCGTGCCGGTGGCGGGTGTTGTTACCCGAGGGGATTGTACCCGATGGGACGCATTAAGCGAAGTAGGCTACGCCGCTCTCAAAGATCGGCATGAACTTATCGCCGGGGACATGCTCGGGCACGTTGCGGTACAGGTTGTCGCCGCGGCGCTCGGCATGGCCCATCTTGCCCAGGACGCGGCCGTCGGGGCTTGTGATGCCCTCGATGGCGAGTGCGGAGCCATTGGGGTTGACGGAGAGATCCATGCTGGGCTTGCCGTCCTCGCCCACGTACTGCGTGGCGACCTGGCCGTTGGCGATCAGCTGGGCGAGTACCTCGTCGTTGGCGACAAAGCGGCCCTCGCCGTGGCTGATAGCGACGGTGTAGGGGTCATCCAGACTGCATTGCGACAGCCACGGGGACAGGTTGGACGAGATACGGGTGCGCACCAGGCGGCTCTGGTGGCGACCGATGGTGTTGAACGTCAGCGTGGGCGCATCGGGCGTGGCATCGACGATGTCGCCGTAGGGCACTAGACCAAGCTTGATCAGGGCCTGGAAGCCGTTGCAAATGCCCAGCATCAGGCCGTCGCGGGCCTTGAGCAGGTCGCGGACTGCCTCGGTAACCTCGGGAGCGCGGAAGAACGCCGTGATGAACTTGGCGGAGCCATCGGGCTCGTCGCCGCCCGAGAAGCCGCCAGGGATCATGACAATCTGGCTTGCACGGATGCGGCGGGCAAGTTCGTGGGTGCTCTCGGCGACGGCCTCGGGCGTGAGGTTGTTGATCACGAAGGTGTCGGCCTCGGCGCCGGCGGCGCGGAAGGCACGGGCACTATCGTACTCGCAGTTGTTGCCGGGGAACACGGGGATGATCACGCGCGGGCGGGCGATCTTGGCGCCGCCGTACACGTGGATATCCTTGGCACGGAAGTCGATGGCCTCGACCTCGGGGGTCTCGCCGGCGCTGCGGTAGGCAAAGACGCCCTCGATGCCGCTCTCCCAGGCCTCCTGGAGCTTGGAGAGCTCGATGACCTCGGAGCCGGTGTCGATGACATAGCCCTCAACGGTG
Source organism: Collinsella sp. TM06-3 (assembly GCF_003436395.1). Classification (NCBI taxonomy): domain Bacteria; kingdom Bacillati; phylum Actinomycetota; class Coriobacteriia; order Coriobacteriales; family Coriobacteriaceae; genus Collinsella; species Collinsella sp. TM06-3. The sequence continues at coordinate 43,498 of NZ_QSPG01000011.1, forward strand.
GTGCCCAGAGGCTCGACGACAACGCCGTCGGCGACCTCGGGGAGCTCGGCATCCTCGGCGAGCTCGACGATAAAGCTGCCATAGAGCGGGGTGAAGAGGCTCTCCACGTCCACATCCTCGGCAAGCTCGATACCGATCTGGTTGCCGACGCACATCTTAAAGAGGCTCTCGGCGCCGCAGCCGTAGCCGGGCGTGGAGACGGCCAGGGCGTCGCCGGCGGCGGTGAGCGCTTCGACAGCGTCAAATGCGGCGAGCAGCTGCTGGGCATCGGGACGGTAGTCTTCGCCATAGGTGGCGGGGGCGATACGGACGACGCGGTGCGTCAGGCCCTTGAACTCGGGCGAGACGGCACGGGCGGCGCGGCCCACGGCCACGGCGAAGCTGATGAGGGTCGGCGGAACGTTGAGCTCACCGGCCTCGTCCTCAAACGAGCCGCTCATGGAATCCTTACCGCCGATGGCGCCGGCACCCAGGTCGACCTGGGCCATAAGGGCGCCCAGGACGGCTGCCATGGGCTTGCCCCAACGCTCGGCCTCGGTGCGCAGGCGCTCGAAGTACTCCTGGAAGGAGAGGTAGGCGCGCTTGTGCTCAAAGCCGGCAGCCACGAGCTTGGCGATGGACTCGACCACAGACAGGTAGGCGCCCGCAAACTGGTCGGCCTCCATCAGGTAGGGGTTGAAGCCCCATGCCATGGCGCTTGCCGTGGTGGTCTCGCCGTCCACGGGGAACTTGGCGACCATGGCCGAGCTCGGGGTGAGTTGCGTCTTGCCACCAAAGGGCATGAGCACGGTCGCGGCACCGATGGTGGAGTCGAAGCGCTCGGAAAGGCCCTTGTTGGAGGCGACGTTAAGATCGGTGGCGAGCGAGGTCATGCGCTCGGCAAGCGTGGTGCCGGCCCAGCTGGGCTGCCACACGCTGCGGGCGCACACGTGGGCGACCTGGTGCTTGGGCGCGCCATTGGAGTTGAGGAACTCGCGGGATAGGTCGACGATGGCGACGCCGTTCCAGGCCATGCGCATGCGCGGCTCGGCGGTAACCTCGGCGATGACGGTTGCTTCCAGGTTCTCCTCGGCGGCGTAGCCCATGAACTCCTCGATATCACCGTCGGCGACGGCGCAGGCCATGCGCTCCTGGGACTCGGAAATGGCGAGCTCGGTGCCGTCCAGGCCGTCGTACTTCTTGGTCACGGTATCAAGGTCGACATACAGGCCGTCGGCAAGCTCGCCCACGGCGACCGAGACGCCGCCGGCGCCAAAGTCGTTGCAGCGCTTGATCAGACGGCAGGCATCGCCGCGGCGGAACAGACGCTGCAGCTTGCGCTCGACCGGGGCGTTGCCCTTCTGGACCTCGGCGCCCGAGGTCTCGATGGACTCGGTGTTCTGGGTCTTGGAGGAGCCGGTGGCGCCACCGATGCCGTCACGGCCGGTGCGGCCGCCCAGCAGGATGATCTTGTCGGTGGGAGCGGGACACTCGCGACGAACGTGGTTTGCCGGGGTGGCGCCCACGACGGCGCCAACCTCCATGCGCTTGGCCACGTAACCGGGGTGATAGAGTTCATTGACCTGACCGGTGGCAAGGCCGATCTGGTTGCCGTAGCTGGAGTAGCCGGCGGCGGCAGTGGTCACGAGCTTGCGCTGCGGCAGCTTGCCTTCGAGCGTCTCGGAAACCGGGACGGTGGGGTCGCCGGCGCCGGTGACGCGCATGGCCTGGTACACGTAGCTGCGGCCCGAGAGCGGGTCGCGGATGGCGCCGCCCACGCAGGTGGCGGCACCGCCGAAGGGCTCGATCTCGGTCGGGTGGTTGTGGGTCTCGTTCTTAAACAGGAACAGCCAGTCCTGGTCCTCGCCGTCGACATCGACCTTCACCTTGACGGTGCAGGCGTTGATCTCCTCGGACTCGTCGACATCGGTCATGACGCCGGTCTTCTTAAGGTACTTGGCGCCGATGGTGCCCATGTCCATGAGGCAGACGGGCTTGGCGTCGCGACCGAGCTCGTGGCGCATCTCCATGTAGCGGTCGAAGGCCTGCTGCACCACGGCGTCATCGATCGTCACATCATCCAGGACGGTGCCGAAGGTGGTGTGGCGGCAGTGGTCGGACCAATAGGTGTCGATTACGCGGATCTCGGTGATGGTGGGGTCGCGATCTTCATCGCGGAAGTACTGCTGGCAGAAGGCGATGTCCGCCTCGTCCATGGCAAGACCGCGATCGGAGATAAAGGCGGCAAGGCCGGCCTCGTCGAGCTCGCGGAAGCCGTCAAGCACCTCGACAGGCGCAGGCTCGGGGGTCTCCATGTGCAGCGTCTCGGGTAGGTCGAGCGAGGCGATGCGGGCCTCGACGGGGTTCACCACGTAGTGCTTGATGGCCTCGATGGCGGCCTCGTCCAGGGCGCCCGAGATCATATAGACCTTGGCGGAGCGTACGGCGGGGCGCTCGCCCTGGCTGATGAGCTGCACGCACTCGCTGGCGGAGTCGGCGCGCTGGTCAAACTGGCCAGGCAGGAATTCGACGGCAAAGACGGCGCCATCGCTTGCGGGGAGCTCGTCGTAGGTCACATCGACCTGGGGCTCGCTAAAGACGGTCGGCACGCAGGAGCGGAACAGCTCCTCATCGATGCCCTCGACGTCGTAGCGGTTGATGATCCTCAGGGCCTCGATGCCCTTGATGCCGAGAATCTCGGTCAGCTCGCCCTTGAGCTGCTGAGCCTCGACGTCGAACCCGGGTTTCTTCTCCACGTAGATACGAGAGACCATTGGTTCCTGCCTTCCTGATCGGTTGGGCGTACGGTGCGGTATGCGGCAGCGGTCGGTTTGCGGGGCAAGCCTCGCGGTCGCCTTGAGCCGCATACTTTTAAACCTCACTATGATACGACAGCTCGTGGCGCGTTGAGGACGGCGAGGGTGCTACAGTGGAGCGCAAACAAGAGAAAGGCATCACATGGCATTTGTTTCGCTCGCCATCATCGCACTCGTGGCCTTTGCAAGCCCCTTCATCGCCTCGGCGATTCCCGGAAAACCCGTTCCCGAGACGGTCTTTTTGCTCGTGTTTGGCGCGGTGCTGGGACCTCATATGCTCGGCATTATCCATGTGGATGCCGAGGTCTCGCTCGTGTCCGAGCTCGGCCTGGCCTTTTTGTTCCTGCTTGCCGGCTTTGAGATCGATCCCAAGAACATCACGGGCATCGAGGGGCGTTACGGCATGGCGACGTGGGTCGTCACGTTTGGCATCGCCTGGCTTGCCGTGCGCTTTACCCCGTGGTTTTCGGTCAGTCATTTTGATGGCATCGCCGTGACGCTGGCGTTGACCTCGACGGCGCTTGGGGCGCTCATGCCCATCTTGCGCGAGCGGTCGCTTGCCGGGACGCGCGTCGGCGATTCGATTCTTGCCTACGGTACGTGGGGTGAGCTTGGCCCCGTGCTCGCCATGTCGGTACTGCTGTCTGCCCGTACGGGTATCGAGACGTTGCTGATCTTGGGCCTGTTCGCCGTGGTGTGCGTGCTGCTTGCCGTGGTCCCCAGCCGCTCCAAGCGTATCGGCAGCCGCTTCTTTGCCTTTATTCAGGAGCGCGCCGATACGACTTCTCAGACGTTCGTGCGCCTTACGGTGCTCATCCTGGTCACGCTCGTGGCGTTTTCCGCCATTTTTAGCCTCGATATCGTGTTGGGCGCTTTTGCCGCGGGCTTTGTCCTGCGCTATATCATCCCCGAGGGCAACCATACGCTCGAGCTTAAACTCGATGGCCTTGCCTATGGCTTTTTAATCCCGGTGTTCTTTACCGTGTCGGGTGCCAAGATCGACCTGACGGCTGTAGCATCGCGCCCTGGCCTGCTCGTGGGCTTTATCGTGGCGTTGCTGGTTATCCGCGCCGTGCCCATTGTCGTCTCCATGAGCATCTGCCCTAAGACGCGCGATGTTTCTGCCCACGGCCGCATTACCGTAGCGCTCTACTGCACCACGGCGCTGCCGATTATCGTCGCCGTGACGAGCGTCGCTGTCAACGCCGGCGCATTATCGCAGGGCGTCGCTTCGGTTATGGTGGCAGCCGGCGCCATCACGGTGTTCCTGATGCCACTGCTCGCGCAGCTCTTCTACCGCGTGGTCGATGCCGCGCCGGTCGCCGCCGTGGCGGAGGTTGCCGAGCATCCTTCCGATGCGCTCAATATCCTGCGCGCCCATCACGACCTGGCAAGTCTTCTCGCCCGCGAGCACGAGCTGTTGACGTCGCATGGACATGGTCGCTCGCTCGACGGTATGCCCACGATTGATTCCATTGCTGACCGCCTTTCGGCCGAAGCGGCGAGCGAACGCATCGATGCCCGTATTGTCGATGCCGCCCATTTGCTGGCCGAGAAAACCTATGGCGATGAGATCGACCCGTCCAAGCTGACTGCGCGCGAGCGTCGCCGCCTAGAGCGCGCCAAGCTCGCCGTGCATGAGTACCGCCGTCGCATGCTGGAGCTCTACGCCCGCGATGAAGCCCAGGACGACGACGGCAAGTAGCCAACGTCGCCGCGGAAAATGCATCCCGGAATTGGCGCCCAGAGTGGGATGCGGTTTCCGTGAGGGGACCGTTTCGGAAAGCGTGTCCCAGAATCCGCGCCCAGAATGGGACGTAGTTTCCGAAAGATGGGCCTGAGGGAAACTGCGCCCCGTTCTGAGCTGAAATACCGGGACGCAGTTTCCCCTATAAACAGAGCAAGGCGCGCTGCCTGCGGTTGATGCAGGCAGTGCGCCTTTTGCGTTGAGCAATGTTGAGGCTAGGAGTCGTGACTTGCGACCTTTAGGAGCGGGCGGCTCCGTCGACGGGGAGCACGGCGCCCGTGACGTAGGCGGACATGTCGCTCGCCAGGAAGACGAAGGCGTTGGCGACATCCTCGGGCTCGCCCATGCGGCCCAGCGGAATGGTGGCGATGATGGGTTTGATGACCTCTTCGGGCAGGTTGGCGACCATATCGGTCTTGGTTACGCCTGGGGCGACGGCGTTGACGCGAATACCCATGGGGGCGAGCTCGCGCGAGAGCGACTGGACCATGCCGTTGACGGCAAACTTGGACGTGGGGTAGCCGACGCCGGAGGGCTGACCGTACTTGGCGACCATCGAGCTCGTAGTGGTGATGGTGCCGCCGTGGCCGGCCTCGGTCATGATCTTGGCGGCAGCCTGGTGGCCATTAAAGACGGCGATGACGTTGAGGTCCATGACCTTTGCAAACTCTTTGGCCGTGTAGTCCAAAAGGGGAGAACGCTGGGAGATGCCGGCATTGTTGACGACCGTGTCCAGGCCGCCCATATCGGCGGCAGCCTGGGTAAAGGCCTCGGTTACGGCCTCGAGCGAGGTGAGGTCACAGGAGCGGCCCCAAACCTTGGCCTCGGGATAGGCGGTCGTCAGTTTCTCAACGGCAGCGTCGGCAGTCTCCTGGCGCGAGCCAAAGACGGTGACGGCAGCACCTTCCTCGATAAAACGGCAGGCGATGGCATAGCCGATACCGCGCGTGCCGCCGGTGATGATTGCTTTCTTGCCCTCGAGCAACATGGTGCTTCCTCTCTTTGCGGGCGGATATACGCAGCACAGCATAACGGCAGCCAAAATCGGCTCCGGCTGCATGTCGGCGAACGGTACCCTCGGCTGTCAGGAGCGGCCAAGTCGTTCAAATCCGGATTGCGCCAATACGCCCCATGCGCGCAAGCAAAGGGGCTCCCGTCCACTGCTGAACGGGAGCCCCTCACACATATAGGTTGTAGAGCGAAAATCGAATTAGTTGGCCATAACGCCTTCGGACCAGGCCTCGACGTCCTCGATGCGCAGGACGTTGGCGACCTCGGCCACGCAGTCGATGCCGGCGAGTTCGGCGGCGGCAGCCTGGATGTCCTTCTCGAGCGCGCGATGCGTCAAGAAGATGACCGAGCAGGCATCGCTGACGCCCGACTTGCCGTCCTCGACCTGGTTAATGAGCGAGATCGAGATGTTGTGCTTGGCAAAGATATCGACCGTCTCGGACAGGGCGCCCACGCGGTCGGCGACCTTCAGGCGCACATAGTACTTGGTCTGGAGCTCGTCCATGGGCTTAAAGGCGAGGTTGTGGCCATAGGGCTCAATCTCGGGCAGCGGAGACACGCCGCGGCTGATCTGCTCGGAGAGCGACAGGATATCGCCCACGACGGCGCTCGCGGTGGGGAAGGAGCCTGCGCCGGCACCGTAGAACATGGTCTCGCCCACGGCGTCGCCTACCACGTAGACAGCGTTCATGGCGCCGTTGACCTTGGCAAGCATGTGGTCGGCGGGGATCAGCGTGGGATGCACACGGACGTCGACGCCGGCGTCGGTGTTGCGGGCGATGCCGAGCAGCTTAATGGTGTAGCCGAGCTCGCGGGCCTGGGCGATGTCCTCGGCGCCGATGGTACGGATACCCTGCTGGTACACATCGTCGGTGGTAACGCGGGTGCCAAAGCCGATGGAGGCGAGGATGGCCGTCTTGCTGGCGGCATCGAAGCCGTCGACGTCGGCGGACGGGTTGGCCTCGGCATAGCCCTTGGCCTGTGCATCGGCGAGCACGTCGGCGTAATCGGCGCCCTCGGCGTCCATGCGCGACAGGATGTAGTTGGTGGTGCCGTTGAGGATGCCGGCGATGGTCAGGATCTTGTTGCCCACCAGGTCGTGCTCGAGCGTGCTGACGATGGGGATGCCGCCGCCGCAGCTGGCCTCGCACTTAATCTGCACGCCGCACGCGCGCGCCTTCTCGGCAAGCGTCTCGACGTGACGGCCCAGCAGAGCCTTGTTGGCAGAGACGACATGCTTGCCGTGCTCAAAGGCGGTGGTGAAGATCTCGGTTGCGGGATGCTCGCCGCCGATCAGCTCGACGACGATGTCGATGGCGGGGTCGGTGACGACATCGTGCCAGTCGCTTGTAAAGGCCTCGCGCTCAATGCCGGCTGCCTCGGCCTGCTCCCAAGCAAGCGCGCAGGCGCGGGTCAGCTTAAGGTCGATGCCGTAGGCTGCCAGGTACTCATCGTGGTGGCTCTTGATCAGACGGGCCACGCCGCCGCCGACGGTTCCCAGGCCGATCAGACCGACGTTCACGGTGCGCAGGGGTTCGCTCATAGATAGCTCCTTCGTGCATCTTATGGATGGATTAACCGCTTAAAGGTTGAGTGCATTCTAGCGTGAACCGAGGGCGCATGCTCGCCAGGCAACAGGAGTCGCACAAAACGGCACCCCCGAAACGCTGCGGAAACATTGGAAACATGCTCGCTACAAATGAACTTCCGTAACAAACTGTCAACGTTTGCGCCATAAGGTTTGCCCCGTACCGCAAAACAGCCGCACCGCGGCCAGCGAAAAGGGGGACACCATGTTTAGTATCAACAACGCACTGAGCCGTAGGAGTTTCTTGGCAGGAGCCGCGGCGCTCGGCAGCACCGCCGCGCTCGCTGGCTGCTCTTCGAGTGGCTCTGACGGCGGCTCCGCCGATGACGGCAAGACCTTCAAGATCGGTGTTATCGGCCCTCTGACCGGCGCCGCGGCAACCTATGGCGTTTCGGCCGAGAAGGGTGCCAAGCTCGCCGCCGAGGATTTCTCGACCAAGGACCTCAAACTCTCGCTTAAGTCCGAGGACGACGTCGCCGACGGCGAGAAGGCCATCAACGCCTTCAATACCTTGTGCGACTGGGGCATGCAGGCGCTTGTCGGCCCCGTTACCACCGGCGCCGCCGTCGCCGTCTCGGGCGAGATCGCCGACGATATGCTCATGGTCACGCCTTCGGCCTCGTCGCTCGATGTCACCAAGGGAAAGACCACGGTCTTTCAGGTTTGCTTCACCGACCCCACCATGGGCGCCAGCGCCGCGAAGTTCTTGGCCGAGAAGTACGCGGACGCCAAGATCGCCCTGTTCTACAACTCCGGCGATACGTACAGCTCGGGCGTTGCCGACGCCTTTGCCGAGCAGGCCAAGGCATCCAAGCTCGATGTCGTCGATACCGAGACCTTTAAGGACGACTCTTCCACGAGCTTTACCAACCAGCTCACCAAGGCCAAGGAGGCCGGCGCCACGCTTATCTTTGCTCCGATCTATTACACGCCGGCGTCCGTCCTGCTCAAGAACGCCAAGGACATGGGATACGACATGACGCTTATGGGCACCGACGGCATGGACGGCCTGCTCTCCGTTGAGGGCTTCGATACCTCTCTTGCCGAGGGCGTGCTGCTCATGACCCCGTTCTCTGCTGACGATGAGAAGAACGCCGACTTCGTCAAGGCCTATAAGGACGCCTACGACGAGACGCCCAATCAGTTTGCCGCCGATGCCTATGACTGCGTCCATGCGATTGCCGAGGCTATCGATAAAGCGGGCATCGACATTACGGCTGACGGTGCCGACATTGCCGACGACCTTGCCCGCGCCATGCGCAAGATCAAGATCGAGGGCCTGACGGGCGAGCTGACGTGGAATGACGAGGGCCAGGTCGAAAAGCCCGCTACGGCCTATGTGATCCAGGACGGCAAGTACATCGCCGCCTAAGTGCGCATAAAACGCTACCGGTGAGGCTGTTTTATTCAGGGCGGGGACGCCTGTAACAGAATGGAAACATTACTTTTACACAATAAAGTGGCATTACTGCATAAAATAATAGAAATACGCAGAAATATGGATAAATGAACAAATCCAAAGAAAAGTTGAAATAATCGCCACTTTTCCTAACTAAAGCGTCTACTATTTTGCGAACGCCGAACATGGCGAAGGATGGCCTGTCGGGCAACCAAAACCCGACGAGATTTGAGAGGAGAGCCGCATGTCGAGCCTCACCGGTAAGTCATTGAACCCTGTTATGAATCGCAGGAGCGTTATCGCGAGCGCAGCAGGTCTGGGGGCGATGTCCATTCTAGCTGGCTGCTCCTCCAACGGCGGCGACAGCGGTTCCGCGTCGGGCGACGCTTCGTTTAAGATCGGCACCATCGGCCCGCTGACCGGCGCCAACGCGTCCTACGGCAAGTCCGTTACACAGGCTGTCGAGCTTGGCTGCAAGGATTTCTCGACCAAGGAGCTGCCGCTTGTCAGCAAGGCCGAGGACGACCAGGCTGACGGCGAGAAGGCCGTCAACGCCTTCAACACCCTGCTCGACTGGGGCATGCAGGCCCTCGTCGGTCCGACCACCACGGGTGCGTCGGTCGCCGTTGCCGCCGAGTGCGGCAACGACCCCGAGACGTTCATGATCACCCCGTCCGCGTCCTCCGAGGACGTTACCAAGGGCAAGGATTGCGTCTTCCAGGTTTGCTTTACCGACCCCAACCAAGGTGTCAACGCTGCCAAGTTCCTGGCAGAGAAGTATGCGAACGAGAAGTTCGTGCTGTTCTATAACTCCGGCGATGCCTATTCTTCGGGCATCGCAGATTCCTTTAAGGCCCAGGCCGCTAAGTCTAAGCTTGAGATTGTCGACGAGGAGACCTTTAAGGACGACTCCGCCACGAGCTTTACCAACCAGCTGACCAAGGCCAAGCAGGCAGGCGCCACCATGATCTTTGCGCCGATCTACTACACGCCGGCGTCCGTCCTGCTCAAGAACGCCAAGGACATGGGCTACGACGTCAAGATGATGGGCTGCGACGGCATGGACGGCATCCTGGGCGTTGAGGGCTTCGACACCTCTCTTGCCGAGGGTCTGCTGCTCATGACCCCGTTCTCCGCCGACGACGAGAAGAACGCCGACTTCGTCAACGCTTACAAGGATAAGTACGGCGATACCCCCGACCAGTTTGCCGCCGACGCCTACGACGGCGTGCATGCTGTGGTCGAGGCTCTCAAGGAGGCCGGCCTGGGCGTCGACGCCGACCCCACCGAGGTTGCCGAGAAGCTTCCCGAGGCTATGCTCAAGATTACTGTTGACGGCCTGACTGGCAAGCTCTCCTGGAACGACAAGGGTCAGGTCCAGAAGGACCCGACGGCGTACGTCATTACCGACGGCAAGTACGTACAGGCCTAATAGGCCGCCTTACATAGAGCGGTTTTGATCCCAAGCAGGGGAGGTTTTGGCCTTCCCTGCTTGCTTGGTATCTAGGGACAACGTAACGTCCCTGTTTCATACATCAACTGGAAACCTATTCGAAAGGGGGATGTGGAACATGACGGTCTTTATCCAATACCTGGTCAACGGCCTGTCCATGGGCAGCGTCTACGCCATCATCGCGTTGGGCTACACCATGGTCTACGGTATCGCCAAGATGCTCAACTTCGCTCACGGCGACGTCATCATGGTCGGTGCCTATGTCTCGTTCTGCGCCACATCGTATCTCGGCCTCCCGGGCTGGGCATCTGTAGTTCTCTCTTGTGTGGTCTGCACGGTTCTCGGTGTTCTCATCGAGGGTCTGGCATACAAGCCGCTGCGCCAGGCGGGCCCTCTGGCCGTTCTGATCACGGCCATCGGCGTGTCTTACTTCCTGCAGAACGCCGCGCAGCTTCTGTGGGGCGCCACGCCCAAGAACTTCACTTCGCTCGTCACCTTCCAGGTGCCGGAGTTCTTGGCCAAGTTCAACGTAAGCGCCGTCTCGCTCGTCACCATCGTCGCCTGCCTGGTTATCATGGCCGGTCTGATGTTCTTTACAGGTAAGACCAAGATGGGCAAAGCCATGCGCGCCGTGTCCGAGGACAAGGCCGCCGCTCAGCTCATGGGCATCAACGTCAACCGCACCATCTCGATGACGTTTGCCATCGGCTCTGCGCTTGCCGCCATCGCCGGCGTGCTCCTGTGCTCCTACTCGCCGGTGCTGCAGCCCACGACGGGTGCCATGCCTGGCATCAAGGCCTTCGATGCAGCCGTCTTCGGTGGCATCGGCTCCATCCCCGGCGCCTTTGTCGGTGGCATTCTCATCGGCATCATCGAGGCGATGGCACAGGCTTATATTTCCACGAGCCTTGCCAACTCCATCGTCTTTGGTGTTTTGATCATCGTCCTGCTCGTCAAGCCTGCCGGCCTCTTGGGCAAGTACGTCCCCGAGAAGGTGTAGGTGAGCGTTATGAAGTTCCTTAAAGACAAGCAGACGCGTCACGACTTTGTCACGTACGCCATGTGCATCGTGGCATTCGCCATCGTGTTCTTTATGCAGTCCAACCATATGATCCCGCGCATGATCGCCGGTCAGCTGGTTCCCATCACGGCCTACATCGTTATGGCCATCTCGCTCAACCTCGTTGTCGGCATCGCGGGCGACTTGTCGCTGGGCCACGCGGGCTTTATGAGTGTCGGCGCCTATACGGGCATCGTTACCGCCGTCGCGCTGGAGAGCGCCGTTCCGTCCGATCCGATGCGCCTGATCATCAGCATTGTGGTCGGCGCTATCGCCGCTGCCATCCTGGGCTTCTTGATTGGCATCCCGGTTCTGCGCCTGAGCGGTGACTACCTGGCCATCGTGACCCTGGCTTTTGGCGAGATCATCAAAGAGATCGTCACCTGTCTTATCGTGGGCGTCGACTCCCGCGGCCTGCATGTTATCTTTAACATCACGGGTAACTCCACGATCGACGACCTGCACCTGCTCGAGGACGGCACCGCCATCATCAAGGGCGCGCAGGGCGCATCGGGCGTGTCGACCTATTCGACTTTCCTTGCCGGCGCCATCCTGGTCATGGTCGCGCTCGTGATTGTACTCAACCTGGTTCGCAGCCGTACCGGCCGTGCCATTATGGCCGTGCGCGACAACAAGATCGCTGCCGAGTCCGTGGGCATCTCCGTCACCGAGTACCGCATGATCGCCTTCGTGGTTTCCGCCGCTCTCGCCGGCGCTGCCGGAGCCCTCTTCGGCGGTAACTTCTCGCAGCTTTCCGCCACCAAGTTCGACTTCAACACGTCCATCCTCATCCTGGTATTCGTGGTCCTGGGCGGTCTGGGCAATATGCGCGGCTCCGTCATCGCGGCGGCGTTGCTCACGGTGCTTCCCGAGCTGCTCCGTCAGTTCTCGGACTACCGCATGCTCATCTACGCCATCGTGCTGATCCTGGTCATGATCTTTACCAACAACCCGCAGCTCAAGGCGTTCTTCGCACGCATTAAGGACCGCTTTGCTTCCAAGAAGGAGGTAGCAGCCGATGCCCAGTAAGTTTGAGTTCAACAAGGGCAAGATGGTCCCGTATCCTTCTGGCGCCATCGTTCCCGACCGCGACCTGGGCCAGCGCCCGGCGCTCGAGTGCATCCACTTGGGCATTGAATTTGGCGGCCTTAAGGCAGTCGACGACTTTAGCCTGACCATCGGTAAGACCGAGATCGCCGGTCTGATCGGTCCCAACGGTGCCGGTAAGACCACGGTCTTCAACCTGCTCACCAAGGTGTACCAGCCCACGCACGGTACTATCCTGCTCGACGGCGAGGACACCTCGGGCAAGTCCGTCTACCAGGTCAACCGTATGGGTATCGCCCGTACGTTCCAGAACATTCGCCTGTTCAACACCATGACGGTGGAGGACAACGTTAAGGTCGGCCTGCACAACCAGGAGCGCTACTCCGGCTTTGAGGGCGTGCTGCGTCTGCCGACGTACTGGAAGCACGAGAAGGCCGCCCACGAGCGCGCCATGGAGCTGCTGTCCATCTTTGATATGGAGCACCTGGCAAACGAGCAGGCCGGCTCGCTGCCTTACGGCGCCCAGCGTCGTCTGGAGATCGTCCGCGCGCTTGCCACCAACCCCAAGCTGCTGCTGCTCGACGAGCCTGCTGCCGGCATGAACCCGTCCGAGACCGCGGAGCTCATGGAGAACATCGTCAAGATCCGCGACACCTTTGGCATCGCCATCATGCTTATCGAGCACGACATGTCGCTCGTCATGAATATTTGCGAGGGCATTTGCGTGCTTAATTTTGGCAAGGTCATCGCCAAGGGCACGGCCGAGGAAATTCAGAACAACGACGCCGTTATCGAGGCATATCTGGGCAAGCAGGATAAGGGGGAGAACTAAATGGCAGAGCCGATGCTTTCCGTCTACAACATCAACGTCTGGTACGGCGCTATCCACGCCATCAAGGACATCTCCTTTAACGTCAACGAGGGTGAGATCGTGGCCTTGATCGGTGCTAACGGCGCCGGCAAGTCTACAACGCTTAAGACTGTCTCGGGCCTGCTGCGTTCCAAGACCGGCTCCATCAAGTTTATGGGCGAGGACATTACCCATACGCCTGCCGACAAGCTGGTGGGCAAGGGCCTGGCCCAGGTGCCCGAGGGCCGTCGTGCCTTTTTGCAGATGACGGTCGAGGAGAACCTGGAGATGGGCGCTTACACGCAGCCCAAGTCCACGGTGGCTCCGGGCCTTGAGCGCGTCTACGAGCAGTTCCCTCGCCTTAAGGAGCGCCGTCGCCAAGTCGCCGGCACCCTTTCGGGCGGCGAGCAGCAGATGCTCGTTATGGGCCGCGCCCTTATGAGTAACCCCAAACTGCTTATGCTCGACGAACCCTCCATGGGTCTGGCCCCGATTCTGATCGAGCAGATCTTCCAGATTGTCGAGGATTTGCACAAGGCCGGCACCACGGTGCTTCTGGTCGAGCAAAACGCGCAGATGGCGCTTTCCATCGCCACACGCGGTTACGTGCTCGAGACCGGCAAGATCACCATGACCGGCACGGGCCAAGAGCTCCTGCACGACGACAACGTCCGCAAGGCTTACCTTGGTGGTTAATCCATTCAGCAAAGGGGGCGCTGACCAACCCGGTCAGCGCCCCTTTTTAAGTTGCGGTGAAATAGGGACTAAATAGGGATTCTGGACGCCAAAACAGTCCCTATTCCACCGCAACTTCATGGGGATGTGTGACAATGCCCGTCGGAAAACATCTGCTGTCTTTGGGGGCCTATCTATGCTGTACGAGTTTTGTGCCGAGAACTTTGAGCGAGTGTCGGCGGCCATCGAGGCCGGTGCGGGGCGCATTGAGCTGTGTGACAACCTCGCCGTCGGTGGCACCACGCCTTCCGCCGGCGTTATTAGTGCTACAGTCAGCTACGCTCACGAGCATGACGCGCGAGTGATGTGCATGATTCGTCCGCGTGGTGGCGACTTTCATTACAACCAGGACGAGCTGCGCATGATGGAGATGGACCTGGGCCTTGCTGTGAGCGCCGGCGTCGACGGTCTGGTCTTTGGCTGCTGCAAGCCCTTTGCCGGCGGCTGGGCGCTCGACGAACTCACCCTCGGCGCCCTCGTTATGGCTACGGGCTGCGCGACCGAGGAGTGCAAGCACGAGCCCCTTGACATCACCTTCCACATGGCATTTGACCAGCTCTCGCCCGAGGCTCAGCTCGATGCGATTGATACACTTGCCGACTGCGGCGTTACGCGCATCCTCACGCATGGCGGCGCGGCAGGTACGTCGATCGAGGACAACTTCGAAAACCTGGCTCGTTTAATCGAGTATGCGGGCGATCGTTTGACCATCCTTCCCGGCGGCGGCATCACTACGGCAAATCGCGACGCGGTCGCGGCGGCGCTCGGCGTCTCCGAGCTCCATGGCACCAAGATCGTGCCGCTGGAGGTATAACCCGTGGCGCTGGTATTTGACGTTCAGCAGGCGAACGGCAAGCCCGACGATAATCGTCGTCCCGGCACCGCGTGCCCCTTTTGCGACACGGAGGGGCTCGCCAACATCATCCAGCGCGATGGTGACTGCATCTGGCTCGAGAATAAGTTCAAGACCTTGCGGGCCACCCGTCAGACCGTATTGATCGAGTCGGCCAATCACGACGCCGACCTGGTGACCTATGAACCGGATGAGCTGCATCATGTGATGAGGTTTGCCCTGGGCTGTTGGCAGCAGATGATCGATTCCCAACAGTACCGCAGTGTGCTCATGTACAAGAACAAAGGCCCGCTCTCGGGCGGTAGTCTCGTTCATCCGCACATGCAGATTGTGGGCTTGGAACAGGAGGACGGCTATGCAGCGCTGACCTCAGCCAACTTTGAAGGCATCGATGTCTGGCAGCAGGGGAGAATCTCGGTCAACATCTCAACCGAGCCCATCATGGGATTCTTTGAGGTCAACGTCTCGGCTCCACAGGGAATCGCCGCCAGCGACGACGCCCGCGACCAAGCCGAAGCGGACCTGTTTGCCGATGCGATTCAGGTGGCCCTGCGCTATATCCTGCACGAGCACCACGGCGGCCGCGCGGAGTCGTACAACTTGTTCTTCTATCACTTGGGCGGCCGGACCATTGCCAAGGCACTGCCGCGTTGGGTGGTTTCGCCCTACTTTGTTGGCTATCGTTTAGCCCAGGTCAATGCCGAGACCACGCTCGATATCGATGCAGAACGCCTTCGTGCACGCCTGGAAGCGCTTGCATAGCCAAGGGCTCGGCCTCGCGCCTGTGGCTCCTAGCGTGCCATCGCGTCGCGGCCGGCCTTGACCCGCTTGCGCTGTTTGGCGCGCTCCTCGCCGGTCAGTCGCTCAAAGAGATGTCCGATAACCGAGGCGAGCACCTGCTGAAACAGCGTTCCGCACATGACGGGAAACACGACCTCGCCGGGAAAATACTGCGTGGCGATGACGGCGCCCGAAGAGATATTGCGCATGCCGCAGGTAAAGCACATGGTGGTCGTCTCGCTATACGGCAGGTGCAACGCGCGGGCGACCAGAATGCCGACGACAAAGCCGCTGATGGCGAAGGTCAAAATAAAGAGGGCAACTTCCAGGCGCACCGCATTCATGTGTAGCACGTACTCGCTCATGGCGGTGGAGTTGGAGGCGATGACACCCATCATCATAAACTTGCAGGCGGGCGAAAGCGCGGGGGAGAGTTTCTCGTGTCCCCATCCGCGCGTGAACTCGTTGATCACGATGCCGAGCACGGCGGGGATGGCGATCATAAAGGCCATGTTCTGCATCATGCCCGTAACATCGATTGCAACGGTGGCACCCAGCAGGAGCTTAAGCGTGAGCGGAATCGTGACGGGCGAGATGACCGAGGACGTCAGGATGATGGTGAGCGCGAGCGGGCCGTTGCCGCCGAACATACTGATCCACATAAAGGCGGTGACTGCCACGGGTACGCTGTACTCGAGCACGATGCCGCAGACAAGGTTGGGGTTGGAGCCAAAGAATAACGATCCCATGGCATAGGCTGCGATAGGGATAAGCACCGCCGAGACGAGTAACGCCAAGACCAGGTGCAGCGGACGGCGGAACACCTCGGTTACCTGGTGAAAGGTGTTGCTGAGCGCACCCTGAAACGTCATAAAGGCAAACAGGGTGGGAACGATGGGCTTGAGTACGCCAATCTGTTGGGGAAAGAGCACGCCGAGCGCCACGCAAATCGGAACGATGACCTGCATGTGCCCCGCGAGAAACTTGCCCAGTCCAACCCATTGCTTCATATGCGCTTGTGACTCCCTTTGCCCGTGAATCCGTTTTGAATGGATATGCTAGACGCTCGCATGCGTCCGTGCGTCAGAAACGCTCGAATATTTCGAGGCTATTACCGGCATCGTTTACCGAAACCGCGGCGTGCTGCGGCGATTTGCGTCTGCTCTGCACGGTATAATAAATCCGTTCAACAGATCTGCCTGCCGAAGCGGGCATACACAGAGGACTCATCGCTATGAACCGTGAGAGGTATCGCGGCGACCTGCCCCTATCGGGGGTGGGCGCCTATGTCATCGCTTAAGACGACGCATCGCTGGGCGGTCGCTCGGCAAAACCCCGAGCTCGAAAAGGAGCTTTCGGCTGGCTTGGGCATACCCGGGCTGGTGGCGCGCATTATGGTCGCGCACGGCATTACATCCATCGAAGAAGGCCAGCTGTTTTTGACGCCTTCGCTCGATCGCGACTGGGCGGACCCGCTCGTTATTCCGGGCATGGCGGTCGTCGCCGACCGCGTTGAGCGTGCTATTCACAGCCACGAGCGCATCGCCGTCTTTGGCGATTTTGACGTCGACGGCATTACGTCGACTTGTCTGTTGACCGAGGCGCTACGTTCGTTTGGCGCCAACGTCACGCCGTTTATTCCGCATCGCTTTGACGAGGGCTACGGCCTGTCGCGTGCGGCGCTCGACCGCGTCAACGAGCTCGCCCAACCCAACCTGATCGTGACCGTCGATAACGGCATTGCCGCCAAGGAGGAGGTCTCCTATCTGGAGAGCCTGGGGATCGATTTGGTGGTCACGGACCATCACGAGCCGTCCGACCAGGTGCCGCAGGGCGTGCCCCTGACCGACCCCAAGCTCGAGGACGAGGGTCCCTCGCGCGAGCTTGCCGGTGCCGGTGTGGCGCTCAAGCTGGTGCAGGTCCTGGGCGAGCGTTTGGGCAAGCCGTCGTATTGGCGTTCGCTGATCGAGGTCGCGGCGCTGGGCACCGTGTCCGACATGATGCCGCTCACGCCCGAGAATCGCGCACTGGTCGCCGAGGGCATCCAACAGATGCGCGTGACGGCCCGTCCCGGCTATATCGCGCTTGCCGCACTTGCCAAGGCCGACCTTTCTACCATTACGGCCGACGGCCTGTCGTTTTCGCTCATCCCTCGTCTGAATGCTGCCGGCCGCATGGCTGATCCCAAGCTGGCGCTCGACCTGCTGCTTGCCCGCGATCCTATCGAGGCAAGTGCACTGGCAGCCGAGCTCGAGGAAATCAACCGTCAGCGCCGCGAGATCGAGGCGGAGCTCACACGCGACGCCATGGCAAAGGTCGAGGAGACCTATGACGGCGGTCGCGCAATCGTCGTGGGTGGCGAGGGCTGGCACGAGGGCGTCAAGGGTATCGTAGCGAGCCGCCTGACCAACCGTTATCACGTGCCGGCGCTGCTCTTCTCGATTGAGGACGGCGTTGCGCGCGGATCGGGTCGCTCGGTGGGCAAGGTCAACCTGTTCGACGCCGTCGAGCGTTGTTCCGACCTGCTGATTCGTCGCGGCGGACATGCCGGTGCGGTGGGTGTGACCATCGAGGCATCCAAGCTCGATGAGTTCCGCCGCCGCCTTTCCGCCGTGCTATCGGAGCTTCCCGCCGAGGACTTTGAAGACACCGACGAGGTCGCCGCCACCGTCGACCTTTCCGAGCTGAATATCGAGACCATCGAGCAGATCTCCCGTCTTGAGCCGTTTGGCCAGGGCAACAAGGTGCCGCTGCTGGCTGCCGAGGGCGTGACGATGTGCGACCGCGCCGTGGTGGGCAAAACCGGCGAGCACATGCGCTTTGTGGCGACCGATGGCGCCGCGAGTGTGCCGGCCATTATGTTCCGCGTGCCGCAAATCGATAAGCTCATCAACTGCGATAGCGCTGTCGACTTGGTGTTCGAGGCCGTTGCCGAGCATTGGCAGGGGCGTGTGAAGCCCAAGCTCATGATCAAGGATGTTCTGGTCCGCGATACCGCGCTGCCCAGCGTCGACGATCCGGCATGCGAGCTTCGTCGTGGCGTGCAGCCGGCGGATTCCGGCCTGCGCCTGGAGTCGCGTAAGCGCGAGACGCTCGCCCAGCTTTCCTATACCGAGCTCACGCGCTCGCTTATCCATAGCTTTATCGGATCGAACCAGCCGCACCGCGCGCAGGTTGAGGCGCTCGATGCCTTGGCCGACCACCAGAGCGTCTTGGCCGTTATGGGAACGGGCCGCGGCAAGTCTCTTATCTTCCATGTACATGCTGCGCGCGAGGCTGTCCTTCGCGGACGTGCGAGCATCTTTGTCTATCCGCTGCGTGCGCTTGTTGCCGACCAGGCCTATCACCTCTCGTCGACGATGGCAGCGCTTGGCATTGGCGTTGGCGTGCTGACCGGCGAGACCGTGGAGGCCGCACGCGATGATGTGTTCGCCGGCCTAGCTTCGGGCCGCACCGGTATCGTGCTCACGACGCCTGAGTTCCTGTCTATTCACCGCGACCGCTTTGCGCGCTCGGGGCGTATCGGATTTGTCGTTATTGACGAGGCGCACCATGCCGGTCTTGCCAAGGGCGGCGACCGAAGCGCATACCTCGACATGCCCGATATCCGCAAGGCCCTGGGCGACCCGGTCGTTATGGCGGCGACGGCCACCGCAACGGCTCCGGTTGTGGCCGAGCTCGCCCGCGTGCTGCCGATTACCCGTACGGTGGTCGACGAGACCGTGCGCGAGAACTTGCGGCTCGAGGACGACCGCGATCTTGCGAGCCGCGAAAACCGCCTGGTGTCCATCGTCGCGACGGGGGAGAAGACCGTCATCTACGTCAACTCGCGTGATCAGTCCGTGGCGCTTGCCAAGACGCTACGCAAACGCGTTCCCGACTACGCGTCGCATATCGCCTTTTACAACGCGGGCCTTACGCGCACCGACCGCCATCGCGTAGAGGAGGCGTTTCGTGACGGATGCCTCAGCTGCATCGTCTCGACCTCTGCCTTTGGCGAGGGCGTCAACCTTCCCGATATTCGCCATGTCGTGCTCTATCACATGCCGTTTGGCGCGATTGAGTTTAACCAGATGAGTGGCCGCGCCGGTCGCGATGGACAGCCCGCCGTGATTCACCTGCTCTATTCGTCGCGCGACGCCCGCATTAACGAGCGCCTACTCGACTGCTATGCGCCTGAGCGCGACGAGCTCGTCACGCTCTATCGCGCGCTGCAAACCATGTGGCGCTCCAACCGCGGCAAGACCGGGGACGATTCCTTTAGCGCGAGCGATATCGACATCGCGCAGATGTGCCTTGCCATCGATGCTCGCACGCCGGTCGACGAGCGCTCGGTGGAAAGTGGCCTGGGAATCTTCGAAGAGCTTGGCTTCTGCCGCGTTTCGGGGTTTGACGACACCCGTCGCATCGCGATGGCCGAAAACCCCGGCCGTGTGCAATTGAGCAGGTCAATTCGCTATTTGGAGGGCTTGCGCTCGCGCATGGAGTTCACGGCTTTTCGGAGCTGGGCACTCGATTCGTGCGCTTCTGATATGCTAGCCAAAGTTAACCGCCCGATCGTACCGCGGGCCTAGGGGAAGGGGACCTCGATGGATGCCGCAGCCCGTATCGCCCATGATTCCACCCTCCAGCCGTTTTCGGAGATGGAGCACTATAAGCATGCCGATGAACTGCCGCCCGAGATTATGGCGGACAGCTACGACAAGCTGGAGCGCCTGTGCCTCAAATATATGAATGAGGATGACTTCTCCAAGGTGGAGCAGGCCTACTGCTTTGCCGCCGAGAAGCACTGCAACCAAAAGCGCCGCTCGGGCGAGATGTACATTAACCATCCCGTCGAGGTAGCCATCATTCTGGCCGACCTCAAGATGGACTGCGATGTGGTGTGCGCCGCGCTGCTGCACGATACCGTCGAGGATACCGAGACCTCGCTTACCGATGTTTCCGGCCTGTTTGGCGAAACCGTGGCAGAACTCGTCGACGGCGTGACCAAGCTTACCAACATCGAAGTCGACAGCATGGACGAGAAGCAGGCCCTCACGCTGCGCAAGATGTTCCTTGCCATGTCCAAGGACATTCGCGTCATCATCGTCAAGCTCGCCGACCGCCTGCATAACATGCGCACGCTTGCCGCCCTGCGCGAGGACCGCCGTCTGTTTAAGGCGCGCGAGACTATGGACGTATACGCGCCTCTGGCCGACCGCCTGGGCATGAGCTCTATCAAGTGGGAGCTCGAGGACCTGTCCTTCTTCTACTTGGAGCCCGATGCCTACCAGCGCATCGCGCGTATGGTGGCTGAGTCGCGCGAGGTTCGCGAGCGTTATCTGGCCGAGACCATCAAGACGCTCACCGATGAGCTCAATCGCATTGGTCTTGAGGGCTTTCAGATCAACGGTCGTTCCAAGCACTATTGGTCCATCTATCAAAAGATGAAGCGCAAGGGCAAGGAGTTCTCCGAGATTTACGACCTGGTGGCGCTGCGCGTCATCACTCATTCGGTGCGCGATTGCTATTCCACGCTTGGTGCCGTGCATACCTTGTGGCATCCCATGCCCGGTCGCTTTAAAGACTATATCGCCATGCCCAAGGTCAATAACTACCAGTCGCTCCATACGACGGTTATCGGCCCCACGGCCCGCCCGCTCGAGATTCAGATTCGAACCTATGAGATGCACGAGCAGGCCGAGTACGGCATTGCCGCCCACTGGCTGTACAAGAAGTCGGGCGGATCGTCTGCGTCTAAGACCAATGATGCCCAGCGTCTGGACGACCAGATTAACTGGCTTAAGCACTCACTCGACTGGGCGGCGTCTGACGAGATCACCGATGCCAAGGAATACCTGCACTCACTGAAGGTCGACTTGTTCGACCAGGAAATTTTTGTCTTTACGCCCAAGGGCGAGGTCATGGCGCTTCGTGCCGGCTCTACACCGCTCGACTTTGCCTACGCCGTTCACACCGAGGTGGGCAACCACTGCGTCGGCGCTAAGATCAACGGTGCGGTGGCCCCGCTCACGCACGAGATCAAGACGGGCGATCGTGTCGAGATCCTGACCAACAAGAGTTCCAAGCCGTCGCGCGATTGGCTCAAGATCGTCAAGACACCTTCGGCCAAGTCAAAGATCCGCCGTTACTTCGCCGCCGCGACCAAAGACGATGACGCTGCTGCCGGCCGCGATATACTGGCCAAGGACCTGCGCAAGCGCGGGTATGGCATCTCTACGCCGCGATCCACGCGTGCGCTCAACGCCGTGGCGGAGCAGTTTAATTACAAGCAGCTCGAGGACCTGTTTGCCGCCGTTGGCGCCGGTAAGGTTGCCCCGCGCGCCGTGGGTAACAAAGTTGAGCAAATCTTGGACCCCAAGCCCGAGGAACAGCTCACCAAGGCCGAGGCTATCGCCGAGGTCGTGAAGCAGCCTGCCCGCGGCTCCAACCGCAAGCCGCAAAAGCGCGGCAAGAGCGCCAGCAACGGCATTATCGTCAAGGGCGAGAGCAACAGCGGTCTGCTGGTCCGTTTGGCGCATTGCTGCAATCCGGTGACGGGCGACGATATCGTCGGCTTCATCACGCGCGGTCGCGGCGTCTCGGTGCATCGCGCCAACTGCCCCAACGTCAAGGGTCTTATGGAACATCCCGAGCGCATGATCGAAGTGGAGTGGGACGGCGCTGCCGACACCCTCTTCCAGGTCGAGATCGTGGTCGAGTGCCTGGACCGCATGGGCCTGCTCAAGGATGTCACCATTGCTATTGGCGATGCGGGCGGCAATATCCTTTCTGCCGCCACGTCGACCAACCGCGAGGGTATTGCAACCCTGCGCTTTATGGTCGAGATCTCGGATGCGAGTGGCCTGGATCCGCTACTGGCATCGATTAGCAGCGTCGACTCGGTCTACGATGCACGCCGTTTGATGCCTGGCGAGGGTGGGGCTCAGCTCAAGCGTCGCGTATAGGCGCGACGAACGCGCGACAGAAATGATATTTGCTACGTTCGAGGCATCGTTTGATGCCTCGACGTTTATAGAAGGAGGGCGTACGCATGGACGCTACGGCTTTGGATTTAACCCCTCGGGGTACGGCTTCGATTGAGGCGCTTGTAAACGGCCCCATCCAGACCAACAGTTACGCCATTATTTCGAGTGGCGAATGCTTGATTATCGATCCCGCTTGGGAAGGCGAGAGCCTCGTTGCGCATATCCGAGTCGAACACCCTGGCGTGCATGTGCTCGGTTCCGTTTGTACACACGGCCATGCCGATCATGTTGGTGGTGTCGCTGGAGTTCGCGCCGCCGTTGGCGCTGAAGCCCTGTACGAGCTGTGCGGCAAGGACGTAGCTGTGCCGCATATGAATATCGAGGAGCAGCGAGCGATGTGGGGCATCGAGACTCCCGATCCGGGCGAGCCGACGCGGCTGCTTGCCGAGGGCGATACCATTGAACTGGGCGCCATTTGCCTGCAGGTTATCGAGGCGCCCGGGCATACGCCGGGCGGCATCGTTCTATTTGCCGCAACAGAGCAGGGAAATATCGCTTTCGTGGGGGACACGCTCTTTCCCGGCGGTCACGGCCGTACCGACCTTTCCGGCGGAGACGAGGCGGCGATTCTGCGCTCGCTCTCCAAGCTCGCCCGGCTTCTCCCGCCCGATACCGTTTGCCTAACCGGCCATGGCGATTCGACCACCGTGGCACGCGAGCTTATGCAGAACCCTTTCATGCAGATGTAGCTTTGTAGTCAGTTTCTGAAGCACGAGAAGCGTCCAAACGTCAAGATATTTTCCCCAACGGGTCGATTCTGTAGGGCAAACGGTCAAAAAAAGTCTGTTTGGACGATATTCGTGAACAAACGAACGTTTACGTTCGGATACGCCGTGGTAAAATCACAGGCGTTATCGGAGCAACCTTACAGGAGGTTTCTTTTATGCTCGTCAACGCAGCAGACATGCTCAAGAAGGCCGAGGCCGGCAAGTACGGTCTCGGTGCCTTCAACACCAACAACCTCGAGTGGACTCTGGCTATTCTCCAGGCCGCCGAGGAGGCCAAGTCTCCGCTGATCCTTCAGTGCACCGCTGGTGCCGCTAAGTGGATGGGCGGTTTCAAGGTCTGCGCCGACATGGTCAAGGCTGCCGTCGAGGCCACGGGCGTTACCGTTCCCGTCGCCCTTCACCTCGATCACGGTTCTTACGAGGACTGCTTCAAGTGCATCGAGGCCGGCTTCACGTCCATCATGTATGACGGCTCTCACGAGGAGACCTTCCAGCTTAACCTCGACCGCACCAAGGAGCTCGTTGAGCTTGCCCACTCCAAGGGCATGTCCATCGAGGCCGAGGTCGGCGGCATCGGCGGCACCGAGGACGGCGTGACCTCCAGCGGCGAGCTCGCTGATCCTGCTGAGTGCAAGCAGATCGCTGACCTGGGCGTCGACTTCCTCGCCTGCGGCATTGGCAACATCCACGGCGTGTACCCTGCCGACTGGGCCGGTCTTTCCTTCGAGCGCCTGGGCGAGATTAAGGCTCAGACCGGCGACCTGCCCCTCGTCCTGCACGGTGGTACTGGCATCCCCGAGGATCAGATCAAGAAGGCCATTTCCCTGGGCATCTCCAAGATCAACGTCAACACCGACCTGCAGCTCGTCTTCGCCAAGGGCGTCCGCGAGTACATCGAGGCTGGCAAGGATCAGCAGGGCAAGGGCTTCGACCCCCGCAAGCTCCTCAAGCCTGGTCGCGACAACATCGTTGCTCGCACCAAGGAGCTCATGGAGGAGTTTGGCTCCGTCAACAAGGCGTAAGTAGCGGTTTAACTTCCCGCCGGAGGCCCCGTTTCCCCTACGCTGTTTCCCTCGCGCTCACCTGGCTTTGCCAGAAGTCGCGAGACGGAATCAGCTCCGGGGGACGGGGCTTCCTTCGTTTACCGCCGCAGGGTTACTGGGCTGAATTTATTTATTTATTTATTGACTACCGTTCAGCGGTGTTGAGGGCTCCTTAATTGGGGCTTTCTTTTTTATCTCGCTACAATGGACTTCAAGAGTTCTAATGACTTGGAGTTTGGTATGGCTGTTATTAATGTGCTGCCTTCGGATGGGAAGGTTATTGACGAGGGTCCTGTTGGTTGCTCTGTTGATGTTTGCTGTGATGACTTTCGTCATCTCGATATTGGACTGCCGCCCGAGATTCTTCGACTCAAGGATGCCGGATATTTGGCGCAGGCTGTTGCGGCTTGTGATCGTCTTTTGGGGCAGAATCCTGAGCCTTCGCTGGCAGCCTGCGTTCGTGCCGAGCGGTATCGCATGCTTGAGACGCCACTTCATTTTTCGGTGTCGCGCGATCGAGCTATTGCGATGATTCGCGAGGAGTGGCCTGAGTTTACCGAGGAGCAGTTTGACGATCTGATTGACCGTAAGCGTATTGACTGGCGCTTTATCGATGGCGAGCTGCTCGTTCTCGACAACTTCCTCGATTCGCTTCGCGTATATCCCAAAGAGGTCCCCGGCATGCGTCCCGATCCTACGGACGGAATTGCACTGCGCAACGAGATGCTCAAGGAGATGGAGTCGCAAAACGGATTGGCTCGCGTCATTACGCTTAAAGCGTCTGTGTCTGTCCCCGGCGCTCTAGAGGGGGAGACCGTTCGCGCTTGGCTTCCCGTTGCCGCCACCTGTCGCCAGCAGTCTCGGGTCGAGATTCTCGACATGACGCCGGAGGGTGCTGTTGCTCCCGCGAACGCTTCGGCACGTACCGCCTCGTGGTCTTCTTCGAGTGAACGCTCATTCTCGGTGACCTATCGTTATCACATCGATGCTGCTTATTGTGATGTCTACGGTGGCACACTTCCGGTTCATCCGCGTATGGACGCGCCTCTGCCCGAGGATATTTCCGAGGACCGTCCGCACATTGCATTCACGCCGTATCTGCTGCAGCTGACGGCCGGTGTTGTTGACGGACTCGAGGATCCGCTCGATCGCGCCCGTGCTATCTATGATTACCTGACGCAGCATATCGACTATCGCTATCAGCCGCCGTACTTGCTTTTGGGATCTATTGCCGATGACTGCGCGCATTCGCTCCGCGGCGATTGCGGCGTTATGGCGCTCACGTTTATCACCATGTGCCGTATCGCGGGCGTGCCTGCCCGTTGGCAGAGCGGCCTGTACGTTGCGCCCGATTCGGTGGGGTCGCACGACTGGGCAGAGTTCTATACGCCGCAGACCGGTTGGCTCAACGCCGACGTGTCATTTGGATCTTCTGCTCGCAGGATGGGGGAGGAGTGGCGCCGTCGTCACTACTTTGGCAATCTCGACCCGTGGCGTATGGTGGCCAACAATCGATTCCAGGCAGAGTTTGTGCCTGCTTTCGACGGCATGCGCGAGGACCCCTATGACAACCAGATGGGCGAAGCCTCGGTTAACGGACACGGATGCCGTCAGCGCGAGATGCTCCGCACGGTCGAACTCGTCGAAATGCTCGAAGTTCCATTTTCGGCGTAATCAGTTGAAAGCTGTGATAAACTAACTCACGCATTACGTGCCCGAGTGGCGGAATTGGCAGACGCAGTGGACTCAAAATCCACCGTTGGCAACAACGTGCGAGTTCGAGTCTCGCCTCGGGCACCATACATGCAAGTGAGCGTTCAAGGGGGTCAAGGCCCCCTTTTTCGTGCCGAACTCGCGTGAGCGCGCGGAGCGTTAGGCAAACAGGCCTGTGGCCTGTTTGTAGCGGAGCGTGGCGAGGGCGCCGTGCGCCCGAAGCCCGGGGCTTCGCGAAGCGAAGGCCCTTCGAGTCTCGCCTCGGGCACCATACATGCACCTGCGCTTCAAGGGGGTTGCGGCCCCCTTTTTCGTGTACGTAATGTGATAACGCGCGGTACGTGTTATTATTCGCAAGGCGTTGTTCCCGCAATGCCCTAAAGAGGAACCTGAGGGTTCCCACCTTTTGGCGCCAATGAGCAGCTGACTGGTCATACAACTTAGATTCCCTTCCTCATACCGAGGATGTCTATGTGTACGACCTGGTTGCAAAGAAGCGCCGGGTTATTTTTTTATGAATGGAGGTAGGGAAAATAGCTAAGTCTGATGACACCCGCATCAACGACGAGATCACTGCATCTTCGTGCCGTTTGATTGGCGTCGATGGCTCTCAGCTCGGCCTGTTCGCCATCCGCGATGCCCAGCGCGTCGCCGACGATCAGGGTCTCGACCTGGTCGAGATCGCTCCCAACGCGGAGCCGCCGGTCTGCAAGGTCATGGACTACGGTAAGTTCAAGTACCAGCAGGCCATGAAGGCCAAGGCCGCTCGTAAGAACCAGTCCAAGGTCGAGGTCAAGGAAATGAAGTTCCGACCCAAGATCGACGTTGGCGACTACGAGACCAAGAAGGGCCACGTTCTGCGTTTCCTCAAGAAGGGCGCACGCGTTAAGATCACCATCATGTTCCGCGGCCGTGAGATGGCTCACCCGGAGCAGGGTCTTAACGTTCTCGAGCGTCTCGCCGAGGATCTCAAGCCTTACGCTACGGTCGAGTCCAAGCCTAAGATGGAAGGCCGTAACATGCTTATGCTGCTCGCCCCGATTAAGGGCGCCTTCGATGAGGATAAAGCGGCAAGCGATACCAAGTAACTAGTGTTCTGTAACCGATTAAGGAGTATTTCATGCCTAAGATGAAGTCCCACAGCGGCACCAAGAAGCGTTTCCGCAAGACTGGTACCGGCAAGCTTATGCGCGCCAAGGCTTTCAAGAGCCACATCCTGAGCAAGAAGTCCACCAAGCGTAAGCGTGGCTTCCGTCAGGAGACCGAGATCGCCGCTGCCGACCGCAAGGTCATCAAGTCGCGTCTCGCCTAAGTTCGCGTTCCCGTTTTTCGTTTAACCGTCTAGGAGTTGATAGAACATGGCACGTATTAAGCGCGCTGTTGCCGCCAAGAAGAAGCGCCGTACCGTTATGCACCGTGCGAAGGGTTACTACGGTGCCGCTTCGCGTACTTACAAGCATGCTAAAGAGCAGGTCCAGCACTCCCTGCAGTACCAGTATCGTGATCGCCGCAACAAGAAGCGCGAGATCCGTTCTCTCTGGATCACTCGTATCAACGCTGCTGCTCGCCTGAACGACATCTCTTACTCTCAGTTCATGCACGGCCTGAAGGTTGCCGGCATCGAGCTCGACCGCAAGGTCCTGGCTCAGATGGCTTACGAGGACATCGAGTCCTTCAACGAGCTGGCTACCATCGCCAAGAAGGCTCTCGAGGCTTAATAGATTCTCTTGAATCGCTAGGGGAGTGTCGCGTTGTGCGCGGCGCTCCCTCTTTTTATCTGAAGCGCTGGTTTATATAGCAAAAGCGTGGGTAGATAGACACTTACAGGTGACCGATCTTTATATATCTCTTAACCGAAGGGTCATCATCTGATACGTGCAGTATTTCTGCACCAGCCTTTCTATTACTTATATAGGAAGCGATGTATTGTGTAGGACTTGTGAAGAGTGGAATTCCCGCCCCCGGCGCCCCTCCGGTCTGGCAATATATCTC
>NZ_QSPG01000012.1:0-63001 GCF_003436395.1 Collinsella sp. TM06-3
GAATGTGGGAGGTGTTCGGATAAAGTCGATAATCAAGGGTTGCACGACGGGGACCGCGGCGAAGAATTGCGCGCAACACCCCACGCCTCCATGCCGTACAATGACCGGCATGGAACCTATTGCACACATACATACCGACCTGCCGCAGAAGTTCGGCATCCCACGCAACAGCTTTTTGGCGCCCCATCTGCAGGGACGCATCGTCTTTGAGCCGGAATTTGCCTCCAACGCTGCAGTTGAGGGTCTGGACTCCTTCTCTCACCTATGGCTGCTATGGTGCTTCGAAAACGGAACGCCCGGCGGCACGGCTAAGGACATAGCCGCCGATGCCAAAACGCAGGACAGGTCCGGCACCAACGCAAAATGGTCGAAAACCGTGCGCCCACCGCGTCTGGGTGGAGCCGAACGCGTGGGCGTGTTTGCCACGCGCAGTCCGTTTCGCCCTAATCCCATCGGGCTCACCTGCGTCAAGCTTGATCGTGTCGAGCTCACCGACGATGGTCCCATCATCCATGTGCTGGGGGCCGACCTGCGCGACGGTACGCCCATCTACGACATTAAGCCTTACATTCCGTTTGCGGACTGTCACCCGGATGCGACGGGCGGCTGGATTGAGGACGCGCCATGGCAAGAGCTCGATGTCGAGCTCCCGCAAGCGCTGCGGGACATGGTCCCGGACACAAAGCTCCCCGGCTTGATCGAGGTGCTTCGCCAAGATCCGCGCCGTGCGGGTAGCAAACACGAGCCAAACCGCGTTTACCATTTGGCTTACGCTGGGCTTGACATATCGTTTACGGTCGACGGAACCAGGTTGACGATAACCGCCATCAACGACGCGCGAGACTAACCAGCTACTCGTCCGCACCCGCCAAATTCAACGCCAAACCCCATGCCAAAACCGCCCATGCTGGTGGACAATAACGCCTACCGAAACAATCACTTTGCACGGGAGCTCAGCATGAAATACGACTTTACCTCGCTTATCGACCGCCACGGCATGGACGCCATCGCCGTTGACTCCTGGGGAGAAATTCCCGGCATGGCTCCGAACGCACCCGACGAGGGCTTCGACCGCATCCCCATGTGGGTAGCGGACATGAACTTTGCCACGGTGCCCACGGTCCAGGAGTACATCATTCAGCGCGCCCAGCATCCCATGTTTGGCTATTTCAATCCGCGCGACGAGTACTTCGACCGCATCATCGAATGGCAGACCCGCCGTAATGGCGTCGAAGGCCTGCTCCCTGAGCATATCGGCTACGAAAACGGCGTACTGGGCGGTGTCGTGTCGACGTTGCGCGCATATGTCCAGCCGGGCGATGCGGTGCTGGTCCACAGTCCCACCTACATCGGCTTTACCAAGTCCATCGAGGCCGTGGGCTATCGCATTGTCCACAGCCCGCTTAAGCTCGACGATCAGGGCGTGTGGCGCATGGATTTTGAGGACATGGAGCGCAAGCTCGCACAAAACCATATCCATGCCGCCGTGTTCTGCTCGCCGCACAATCCCTGCGGCCGCGTATGGGAGCGCGACGAGATCGAACGTGCCATGGACATCTATCGTCAGCACGATTGCGTGGTGATCTCGGATGAGATTTGGTCCGATATCATCCTGCCGGGCCACAAGCATATCCCGACGCAGTCGGTGAGCGAGGACGCCCACATGCGCACGGTTGCCCTCTACGCGCCCAGCAAGACGTTTAACCTGGCGGGCCTGGTCGGCAGCTACCACATCATCTATAACGAGACGCTGCGCGACCGCGTGTGCGCCGTGTCCGACAAGACCCACTACAACGAGATGAACGTCATCTCCATGCATGCGCTTATCGGTGCCTACCAGCAGCAGGGCTACGAGTGGCTCGATGAGCTCAATGAGGTCATCGAGGGCAACGTCGACTACTTCTGCAATTACGTGGACAAGCATTTTGCGGGCGTGTCCTATTCGCGTCCGCAGGGCACCTACATGGTGTTTCTGGACTGCACCGAGTGGTGCCGCGAGCATGGCCGCGATATTCAGTGGCTGCTCGACGAGGGGGCGCGCGTGGGCGTGGGGTATCAGGACGGCCGCCCGTTCCACGGGCCCTGCCACATTCGCGTGAATCTGGCGCTGCCGCTTTCGCGCGTAAGGGAGGCGTGCGACCGCCTGGACCGCTACGTTTTTGGGGTATAGGGGGCGCTCGATTCGAGTGCTGCCCCATGTGCCCACGCCGTCAAAATGCGTGGGCGCATGGGGCGCAGAGGGTAGCGAGCGCGTTTTTCGCATTCGCTACTTTTCCTGAATCTGCTTGCCGCAAAGATGCTCAATTGAAATCTCGTAGAGTTGGACGCCCTTGATGTCTTTGGCGATTTCTTCCTCGACTTCTTCGGCAGAAGGGTAGTACTTAAGCGCGAGCTGGCGGACTTTGTCCTCGATAAACGCAGGCGCTTCATCTACCAGGCGGCAACGGCCAAAGACCACGGTGCTCATGACGTAAGGAGCCCAGTCGCCGTCCTTGTACCACTCGTTGCCGTAAACGGTAAAGCAGACTTTATCGTCACGCCTGAGCGAATCGACCTTGTGGCCGGCCTTGGCGCCATGGAAATAAATCTTGTCGTGCTCGGCGTCAAAGAAGTAGTTGACGGGAATGGCATAGGGGTAGCCATCATCGCCGTTGACGGCAAAGACGCCGCGCTTACAGGTGGCGAGCAACTCGCGCGCTTCCTCGTCAGTGATGGCGCGTTTCTTTCGACGTAAGGGCCTAAACATCGTTGGCTTCCTTTCTGGCTGTGCATGGTGGTTGAGCACAAACTATAGCGAAACAGCCCCATTTTTCTTGATACAGGCGAGTATGTTTTTGAGCTTGCTAAAGTCGAGCGGTTTGGGCAGATGGGCGTTCATGCCGGCGTCGTGTGCCGCCTTGGCGTCTTCGGCAAAGGCGTTGGCGGTGAGCGCGATGATGGGGATGTCGGCCGCATCGGCCTTTTCGCTCAGGCGGATCGCCCGGGTTGCCTCGTAGCCGTCCATGCCCGGCATCATGATGTCCATCAGGATTGCATCGAAGCTGCCGGCGGGACGACCAACATATAGATCGACCGTTTCGTTGCCGTCGGCGGCGCGAGTCACGACGATGCCTTCGCTTTCGAGCAGAGCTTGGGCAATCTCGGCATTGAGTTCGTTATCTTCTGCCAAAAGGACGTTCATGCCGGCGAGTGAGCAGCTGCTTACCTGCGCGTCTGCACGTTCTTTTATCTGAGGGTTCTTGTCGATATCGAGCGGAATCCGGACGTCAAACGTACTCCCCACGCCAACCTCACTCGAAATCTCAATCGTGCCGCCCATCATATCGATGAGCGATTTGACGATAGACATGCCAATGCCGGTTCCTTGGAACTTGCTGCGCGCATCGTCGCCTTCCTGGGCAAACGGCTCGTAAATGTGTGCCAAAAACTCGGATGTCATACCAATGCCGGTATCCGAGACGCTAAAGCAAAACACGGCGTGCTCGTCGTCGACCGGTTTGATGGTCGATGAGAACGTGACGGTGCCTCCGTGCTTGTTGTACTTGATGCTGTTGTCGAGCAGGTTGACAAGGATCTGCCGAATATGGGTGGGGCTGCCGATCATATATTGGTCGACAGCGTAGGGCTCGCTGGTGTCGAGCATGGTTATGCCGCGGTCCGATGCGCGGAGCTTGCACAGTACGAGCGCATTGTCGCACAGCTCTTTAAGGTTGAATGATTCGTGCTCGAGCGTCACTTTGCGCTCCTCGATCCTGCCCATCTCGAGGATGTCGTTAATCAGTGACAGCAGGTGATTGGCGGCAACGCGCGCCTTGGCGCGGCTTTCGCGGGCGACCTGCATGTCGCCTTCTCTCAATTCCTCAATTTCGATAAGGCCCAGGATGCCGTTGAGCGGCGTGCGGATGTCGTGGCTCATGCGCGTGAGGAAAGCGGTTTTGGCGGCGTTGGCGGCATCGGCTTTCTGCCGTTCCTCCTGTGCGCGGTAAAGCGACCAGACAAGGATGACGATGCCGGTGAGCAAAATGCAAATGACGACTGCCGCAATGACGATGCGGTTGCGGTAGAGAAGTCGGAACGCATCCGATTCTTGCGCCGAGTACGATGTGGGGAAATAGCTGTTTGCAGAGAGCGATTCACCTGCATTGACGATGCCCTTATTGATGATTCCCAGCAGCTCGGGCTTGCCGCGCGAAATTAAACACGATAGTTGTGCCGTGTTGGTGAGTTCCTGTGTTTCGAAATCCTCGATGTCGTAGATGTCGCGGAGAGTTTCCAGGCGCGTGCTGGGGACAATGATGCAACGTGCCTTCCCCTCATCGAGGGCTTTGAGCACCTCGCCGTCATTCGAATACTCGGTTACCGTTGCGTTCGGAAAGAGACTTTCGAGCTCAAAACGGTTAACGATTGTGCTCTTTGTACAAGCGATGTTCTTAAGGTCGCTGTTCAGGTTTTTGCCACTGTGAATGGCGGTCAGCGAAACCGTTCCCATCGAGTTTGACTGGATGACCCCTGTCTGCTCGGCGAGCCAGTAGTCGCGAAACAACGGCAGGGCGACATCGATGGTCCCGTTGGAAAGGGCTTTGATCATTTGTTTGTTGCTCGAGAGTGCGATTGTTTTGACCGTAATGCCAAACTTGTCGTGCAACGTCGTTGCAAGCGAGGCGAGCGACCCTTCCATCTCGCCGTCGTCATTTTGCGTACAGTAGGGAAGTTGGTTTTTAAGATAGCCGATCGTGATGGTATTGCCGTTTTCTTTGAGCCAGGTGGTCTCGGGGCCGGTGAGCGATGACGAGCCACTGTTTTGGGTCGAGTAACTCGATTTGACTTCCTCGTTATAGCGCGGGTTATCGCGGGCGATGGTCGTCATGGCGGCGTTGATGTCGTTCATCAGATCAGGGCGGCTTTTGGGAACGGCAAAATAGTAGTCGCTCGAGCCTACGTAGAACATGGGTGACGCATCGGGCGACGAAATGGTGTCGTTCATGATGACGGCGTCGACCTCGCCGTCTGCAAGCGCCTCAAAGAGGGCACTGCCGGTGTCGATTTCTTTATAGGTGCAGGTAACGCCTTCGTCGGCGAGCCACTGCTGGCCGACGATAGTTTGCATAACGCCAGAGTTGCAGCCGATGGTGAGGCCTTGGAGCGCCTGGGGGTCACCCTTGGCCAGGTCGTCGCGGTCGGGCCTGGCGTAGATGTAGTAGCGCTCGGTGCCCTCGGGGTTCGAGGAAAAGAGCAGCTTCTGCTCGCGTTCTGCCGAATACGAGATGTTGGGCATGAGGTCGATTTCGCCTGCCTCGAGCATGTCCATAAGCTCGGAGAAGGTGCCGCTAACGTATTCGTATTGCCAGCCCTTTGTGTAATACGAGAGGGTCTGGAGGTACTCGTAGCCCCATCCCGAGAGGCGCTCGCCCGGCGTGCCTTCCTGGAAGCCTTTGTTGTTGACGAGCCAGCCAACGCGGACCGTCTTGACCTGCTGGTCGGAGTCGGCGGCAAAGGCGGGGGCAGGCATGACGGCGCTCAGCACGGTGAGTGCGGCAAGCGCGACAGCCAGGGTGCGGCGTAGGGCTAAGCGAAGGACGGCGGAAGGTTTCACATGAAATCCTATCGAGTTGAGACAGTTTCGCATAAGGATACCAGCTCAGCATGCTTAGTCGGCAGCTGAGCCGCTAAACGGTCCCGCCCGGCAGTTGGGACAGTTCCTAACTGCCGGTTGGGTAGTCATTGGGGACGTTCTTAAATGACTAGTCAAACAAGAACGTCCCCAATGACTGGTTCCGTTTGCGGGGGAGGCGTGGGACAATACCGAGCGAATGTGATTGGGCGTCTGGGAAAAGGGGTCGCGATGAACAAGTTGAGGACGCTTGCCGACGTGTTGCGCCAGGCTGGCTTTGCGCGCATCACGGGCCTGTTTCTCGTCTTCTATCTGCTGTGCTCGACGGCCGTCTGGCTGTCCGACCCTGCGACCCTTACGTTTGGCGATGGCCTCTGGTTTAGCTTTGAGACGGTCTCGACGATCGGCTTTGGTGATATCCCGGCCGAGACGCCGGTTGCCCGCGCTATCACCGTCGTCCTGAGCGTCATCAGCATCTTCTACATCGCCATGCTCACGGGCGTGGCAGTGAACTACTGCAATACGCTCATCAAGATGCGCCAAAAGGACACCATGGCGCGCTTTATGGACGATCTGGAGCATTTGGAAGAGCTCGACCGCGATGAGCTCGCCGACCTGTCGCGCCGCGTGCGCGAATATCGCCGACGCCAACGCTAGGGCGGGCGCCGCGCGTCACGATGAGGGGGACAAAAATATGAATATTACGGTATACCTGGGCGCCAGCGTCGGTAA
Organism: Collinsella sp. TM06-3; assembly: GCF_003436395.1. Taxonomy (NCBI): domain Bacteria; kingdom Bacillati; phylum Actinomycetota; class Coriobacteriia; order Coriobacteriales; family Coriobacteriaceae; genus Collinsella; species Collinsella sp. TM06-3. The sequence goes on from NZ_QSPG01000012.1 coordinate 6,344, forward strand.
CGACCCGGCGTTTCTGCCTGCGGTGCGGCAGCTCGGCACATGGATTGGCTCCAACGGCCACGCGCTGGTATACGGCGGGTCCAAGTCGGGGCTGATGGGCGCGCTTGCCGATAGCGTGCTCGATGCCGGTGGACACGTGACCGGCGTGGAGCCAAGCTTTTTTATCGAGGCAGAGTTTCAACACGACGGTATTGACGACCTCATCGTGACGAGTGACATGGCCGAGCGTAAGGCCAAGATGATCGAGCTCGGCGACGCGTTCATCGCCTTCCCGGGCGGTACGGGCACGCTCGAGGAGATTGCCGAGGTCATGTCCGCCGTGTCGTTGGGGCACTTGAGTGCGCCGTGCATTCTGTACAACCTGGATGGGTACTACAACGACCTTAAGTCGCTGCTCGGGCGCATGATCGACAAGGGCCTATCGAGCCCGCAGCGCCAGACCGGCATCTACTTTGCCGACGACCTGCGTCAAATCGCATCGATTATCGGCGCCTAAGCCTTAGGCTCATCGCTCGTGCGGCACCCAACGGCACCGTTCGCGGCGTAGATGGTTAGCCCGCCCGAGGCCTGCTCGTCCTACAATAAAACGTATCTTTGTCGATTTGACCACGGGAGGTCCCGATGGATACCCTTGCAAAACCCAAAAACCGTGCGCTGTTCTTAGTGAGCGTGGCTGCGACCGGTGCGTTTGCGGGCGCCGCGGTCTGGCTGTTCTTCTTTGCGATGGAGCGCGGTATCGACTATCTATGGACCGAGATCCCGCATATGCTGGGCGTCGCTTCGCCCGAGCTCGCAAACGGCCCGTTTGGCTTTCTGCCGTACCCGTTTTTCGTCTGCCTCCTGGGCGGCCTGCTGATCGGTCTGTACGAAAAGATGACAGGTACCAAGACCGATGACCTCAACCAGGTGATGGCTAAGGTTAAGCAAGACGGACGCTACCCGTACGACAACCTCGGCAAGCTTTCGCTCGCGGCGTTGCTGCCCCTGCTGTTTGGCGGAAGTATTGGACCGGAGGCCGGCCTGACCGGCGTTATCGCGGGCCTGTGCAGCTGGGTCGGCGACCGCATGCGTCGCTTTGGCGCCGAGTTCAGGCAGCTCACGCTGCTGGGTACCCAGGCAGCGCTGACGGCGCTCTTCACCGCGCCCGTGTTTGGCTTTGTGGCGCCGCTTGCCGGTAGCGCCGACGGCCAGGGCGCTAATGACGATGAGTCCGCGTCCGATGAGATCACGATCAAGCTGCCCAAGGCGCAAAAGACCGTGGTCTACGGCATCGCGATTGCCGGCGGCCTGGGCACCTATCTGCTGCTCGGCCAGCTTATGGGCGGCGGTATGGGCATGCCGAGGTTCGAGGCCGCCCAAGTGGGCAACCTCGAGCTTGCCTGGCTTATTCCCCTGGCGCTCGTCGGCACGGCCTGTGGCTGGCTGTACTTTGTTTCGGAGCACGCGAGCGAGGCATTGGCCCACGCCATAGGGGAGCGCCCCGTCGTCAAGGCCATGCTGGCCGGTTTGGCGCTCGCCATCTGCGGCACGGTCCTGCCCTACACCATGTTTGCCGGCGAGACGCAGGCCGATGTGCTCATGGAAACCTATCTGACCATCCCCGCCGGCGTGCTTATCGCGACCGGTCTGGTCAAGGCTATGCTGACGCCCGCCCTCATCAACCTTGGTTGGCGTGGCGGCCACTTCTTCCCGGTTATCTTCTCGGGCGTAAGCCTGGGCTATGGCCTTGCCATCCTTACCGGCGCCGATCCGGTCTTTTGCGTCGCCGTCTGCACGGCCTCGACGATGGGCGCCGTTATGCGTCAGCCCGTCATGGTCGTGGGCTTGCTGCTCATGTGCTTCCCACTCAAGGGCATCGTCTGCATGATCATCGCCGCCGTCATCGCGGCAGGCATTCCGCTGCCCAAGCCGCTGCGCAAGTAGCACGGTGGCGCGCGGGCAATACAAACATCTCAAGCCCGGTGTGGGCGCTGTGTCACGGATTTGCGGGTGGACTGAATCTCGCCTGGCACCGACGCTACTTCCAAATCGCGAGCGCGGCGGTGCCCAGCACGATGAGGAAAAGGCCGATGGCGCTTCGATGCGACAGCTTTTCGTTGAAGGCCAGTCGTGCGAACAGCACCGATACGACAATCGATAGTTTGTCGATTTGCACGACGACGCTCACCTGGCCTGCAGCGATGGCGTAGTAGTACAGCAGCCACGACGCGCCGGTCGCAATGCCCGATGCCGCAAGAAATGCGAGTTCGCGCGGGTCAATGCGCGCGACCTGCTCCAGCTTTCCCTTGGCAGCCACGATTGCCCATGCCATAACAAGTACCACACAGGTGCGGATTGCCGTGGCCAGGTTTGACTCGACACCTTCGATGCCGATCTTGGCGAGGACGGAGGTGAGTGCCGCGAACACGGCGGCGCCGAGGGCGTAAGCGAGCCAGGCTCGGTCTTGCTTTTGCTCTGCGCCGACGGACTGCTTTTTCTCGATCATCAAAAACGTGCCGAGCGTGATAACTGCGGTTCCCACGAGCTTGACCGCCAGGTTGCCTGTCTCACCAAAAAGCACTATGGCGATCAGCACGGCGAGCACGGTGCTCATCTTGTCGACGGGTACAACCTTGTTGACGTCTCCGATGCTGAGCGCCTTAAAGTAACAGATCCACGAGGCGCCGGTGGCGAGTCCCGAGAGGGTGAGGAATAGCCAGGCTTTGGCGGGAATGGCGCCGATTGCTCCGATGGATCCAGAAATGCCCGCCATTGCCCAGGCAAATACGAGCACCACGCAAGTACGGATGGCGGTTGCAACGTCGGAGTCGGTGTGCCTGATGCCGCATTTGGCCAAAATGGATGTGATGCCGGCAAAGAAAGCTGATGCAAATGCTGCTGTAACCCACGACACGGGTTGAGCGCCTCCTCATAAAAGACCGCGCCAGATCTGCGGCGCATGCCCGATGATACCGCGCTTGCCTACAGGTCGCGTGCTCGATAGACCTTGGTACTGATGGCGCAACTCAGTGCAAAGAGCACGAGGGCCAGCACGGCAATTCCTGCGCACAGGCAGCCGAGGACGGCAGGATCGGGATTCGCCCCAGCAATCGACATGAGCCAGTTGCTGATGGGGTTGGAGGAGCTCAGCGTGGCCATGGCAAGGCATCCGAGCAGGGCAAACAGGCCGACGGAAAGGCGCAGCGCCTCCATGTGTCCAAATCGAAAGAACAGCGGCTGTGCCAGAAACACCATCATGAGGGAGATGAGCATCGATGCGGCGGAGGCTATTGTGGTCTCAAAGACGATCTGTCCCGTCGAGGGCATGCCCGTGTGATCGAAGAACGGAAGAGTGATGGTGCTCAAAAGCACGGTCGCGCACGCCATGATGGCCGAGAAGGCAACAATGCAGAGGTAACGTGCGCAGATGATGTCTTTGCGCGAGAGGGGCAGCGTTGCCCGATAGCGCTCCCATCCGTTTTGATTGTCGTAGCCGGCCAGCGAGTTCATGACCACGATGGGCGACATGGCACTGACCGCGCAGGCGCCGGCGCTCATACTGGCATCGCCATCCGATGCGTTGGCGAGGGTCAGTACGACGAAGATGAACAGGCCGACGCCCGCGATGCTCGGGACAAGCGTGCGGACGATGGCGAGCTCAGACATAAAGGCGCGTTTCATTTCGAAGCCCCTTTCAGTATGAGGCGAAGATAGTCATCAATGGTTGCCCGGTCGCAGGGAATCTCGGGGAAGGCCTCGAGCGCCTCGCGACGGTTGGGTACGAGCACGTCCACGCTATAGGCGTGGTGGGCGGCACGGGCGCCTTCGACGCAAGCCATAAGCTCTGTGGCCTGTGCTTGGGTGCAGTGGGCGATGCCGGCTCGGTCGGTAATGTCCTCGCGCGGCAGGTCAAACACAATCGAGCCGTTATCGATGCAGATGACGCGGTCGGCAGTGCGATCGAGGTCGGATGTAATGTGGCTCGAGAGCAGCACGCTGTGCTGGCCGTCGGCGACAAAGGTAAGCAACTCGTCGAGCAGTTCCTCGCGCGCCATGGGATCGAGACCCGCGGTGGCTTCGTCCAAAACGAGCAGCTTGGCATTGTGGCTGAGCGCACAGGCGAGCTGCAGCTTCATGCCCATGCCGCGGGAGAGGTCCTTGACCTTCGTCTTGGGATCGAGGCCAAATCGGTCGATGAATCCGGCGAACGTTTCGCAGCTCCACGTGGGGTATGCCGGGCCTACGAGCTTCTCGACCTGGCCCACCTTGAGCGTGGAGGGGAAGGGACACGTGTCCAGGACAAGCCCGATGCGGGAGCGCAGGTGGCGCTGCGTCTCGTCGGGCGCGTTGGCGTCGCAGCGCTGTCCAAGCAGATGCACCTCGCCGGCATCGGGCTTTATAAGCCCAAGCGCGGCGCGAATGGTCGTCGTCTTGCCGGCGCCATTTGCGCCCACAAAGCCAACGATCTGGCCGGGCTCCACGGCAAGCGTGACGTCGCGCAGTGAAAAGCGGTCGCTCACGCGGCGCGATACACCTTTGAGTTCTAGCAACTTTTGCATGGTATAGCCTTTCTTGCAGATGGCTACTGCATGGTTTCGGGGGCTACGAGGTCGAGCATCTCGTGCAGCTTGTCGCGCGTGACGCCCAAGGCTTCGGCTTGGCTCGCCGCTTTCGCAAGCAGCTCTTCGATATGGCAGAGCTGGTTTTCGCGCAAGAGTTCTTGGTTGCCCTCGGCGACAAAACAGCCCTTGCCCTGCACGGTGCAGATAAAGCCGAGTTGCTCCAGGTCGGCGTAGGCGCGCTTGGTGGTGATGACACTCACGCCAAGATCGCTCGCGAGTGCACGGATGCTGGGGAGTTTGGCTCCCGCAGCGAGCGCGCCCGAAAGGATCTGAGCTTTGACTTGCGAGGCTATTTGCTCGTAGATGGGCTTGTCGCTCGAATTGGATAGGATGATGTCCACAGCGGCTCCTTAGCTGTTGGGCTACACGTGTATATAACCGGTAAGCACAGTATATATACACTATGTACAGTTACGCAAGAGACAAATTCGGATTGGGCCGGCTACCCAGGCCCCAACTGATGAATTTGTCCTGATAGGCGCCCTAGAGCGGGATTTCGCGGCTACAATAGTGCGGTTACATCGACGTAATGCACTCAATGCAAGAAAGGATCCGCATGGCAAGCCTGTCGGATGAAATCTCGTCGCGCCGCACATTCGCGATCATCAGCCACCCGGACGCCGGTAAGACCACGCTTACCGAGAAGCTGCTGCTCTATACCGGCAGCATCCAGACTGCCGGTTCGGTCAAGGGCAAGAGCTCGGCCAAGCACGCCGTCTCGGACTGGATGGACATCGAGAAGGAGCGCGGCATTTCCGTTACCTCCTCGGTGCTGCAGTTCACCTATAATGGCGCCTGCGTCAACATCCTCGATACCCCCGGCCACCAGGACTTCTCGGAGGATACCTACCGTACCCTTATGGCCGCCGACGCCGCAGTCATGGTCATCGACGGCGCTAAGGGCGTCGAGGCCCAGACCAAAAAGCTCTTTAAGGTCTGTACGCTGCGCCATATTCCCATCTTCACCTTTGTGAATAAGCTCGACCACGAGGCTCGCGATCCGTTTGAGCTCATGGAAGAGATCGAGAACGTCCTGGGAATCAATACGTATCCCATGAACTGGCCGATCGGCAGCGGCCGCAACTTCCGCGGCGTGTTCGACCGTCAGACCCGTCGCGTTATCGCCTTTGAGGGCGACGGCCACGCCAACGCCACCAAGAAGGTCGCCGAGGTCGAGGCCGAGCTGGGCGATCCTTCCATGGACGAGCTTATTGGCGAAGAGAACCATAAGAACCTGATGGACGACATCGAGCTGCTCGATGGCGCCGGCGACGAGCTCGACTTGGATGCCGTGGCCTGCGGCAAGCTGAGCCCGGCGTTCTTTGGCTCGGCGCTCACCAACTTTGGCGTGGAGCCCTTCCTCAAGGAGTTCCTGCGTCTGGCCCCGACGCCGCGCGCCTATACCGATACGCTCACCAGCGAACCGGTCGATCCCTGCCGCGATGACTTTAGCGGCTTTGTGTTTAAGATCCAGGCCAATATGGACAAGAACCACCGCGACCGCATCGCCTTTGTGCGCATTTGCTCGGGCAAGTTCGAGCGTGGCATGGACGCCTTCCACGTGCAGGGCAACCGCAAGCTTAAGCTTGCTACGGGCACGTCGATGATGGCCGATGACCGCGCCATCGTGGACGAGGCGTACGCGGGCGATATCGTGGGCCTGTTCGACCCGGGTATCTTTAGCATCGGCGACACCGTGTGCTCCGGCAAGCGCCACGTGCAGTATCCGCAGATCCCGACGTTTGCCCCCGAGATGTTCGCCCGCATTACGCAGGTCGACACGCTCAAGCGCAAGCAGTTCGTCAAGGGTATGGAGGAGCTTGCCCAGGAGGGTGCCATCCAGATCTTCCGCGAGCTGGGTGCCGGCATGGAGAGCGTCATCGTGGGCGTGGTCGGTGTGCTGCAGTTTGAGGTACTCGAGCGCCGCCTCAAGGCCGAGTATCGTGTTGAGGTCCGTCGCCAGCCGCTGCCCTATACGGACATCCGCTGGATTCAGAACGACCCCGATACCATTGATATCCCGGGCCTTTCGCTCACGCGTGACACGCTGCGCGTCGAGGACATGCGCGGCGGTAAGCTGCTGCTGTTCACGAGCCCGTGGAACGTGGATTGGGCAACCGATCACAACCCCGATCTTATCCTGTCGGAGTTTGGCAACGTAGCCTTTTAATGCATCGGCGCGGTGGCCCTGTGGGGCTGCCGCGCCGTTTGCTTGCCTGATGCCGTGTGAGCGGCTATTATACCCATCGTCGTCTCAAGCCCGTGACGTCCGAGCAGTTCGGGTCCGATATCCTGCTCGTTAAACCTAAAACCAAAGGAGTACATAATGATCAAGAAGGTCATGGAGGACTACAAGGTCCTGTTGCGGAGCATTCCCGCGGCAACGGTTTCGCTGTTTTTCGTGAGTGTCATCATGATGAACCTGCTGGCCAACAAAGAGCTTATCAGCCTGCCGTATCTGGCACTCGATTGCGGCTTTGTGGTGAGCTGGGTTTCGTTTTTGTGCCAGGACATGATCTGCAAGCGCTTTGGCGCCAAGGCATCCATCAAAATCTCTGTCCTCGCGCTGCTGGTCAACCTGGCCGTGAGCCTGTGCTTTTGGGCGTGCTCGCTCACGCCCGGCATGTGGGGCGCTTACTACGACACGGGCATGATCGAGGTCAACACTGCCCTTAACGCCACCATTGGCGGCACCTGGTACGTGGTGCTGGGCTCTTCGCTGGCAATGCTCGTTTCTGCCGTGGTTAATTCCACGCTCAACCAGTCGCTCGGCCGTATGCTCAAAAAGAATAACTTTGCGAGCTTTGCCTTCCGCTCTTATGTGTCCACGGGTGTTGGCCAGTTTATCGACAACTTGGTCTTTGCCATTGTGGTGAGCCACACGTTCTTTGGTTGGACCTGGGTGCAGGTCCTTATGTGCTCGCTGACCGGTGCTGTTGCCGAGCTGCTGTGCGAGGTCTTTCTGAGCCCCGTGGGCTATAAGGTCGTGCGCGGCTGGGAGCGCGAGAATGTGGGCTCCGAGTACCTCGAGCGCCACGCAACCGCCTAAGGAGCAAGTATGCGGGTTTTGATCACGGGCGCTTCGGGCGGTATCGGAGCCGCGTGCGTGCAGCGCTTTTTGGACGAGGGCCACGAGGTCGTGGGCTTTGACCTGCTGCCGGCGGCGATCGAACACGAGCGCTACCGGCATCTGATTGTTGATGTCCGCGAACCGGACTCGTTTCCAGACGACCTTGAACCACAGGTAATCGTAAACGTTGCCGGCACGCAGGATTCGGCCGACGACATCGCTGCCAACCTGCGTGGCACCATCAACGTGACCGAGTGCTATGCCTTTGTGGGGGAGGGGCTTGCCGCCAAGCCGGCGCCGGCTATCAAATCCGTGGTCAATGTGGGGTCGGCGAGCGGACATACGGGATCGGAGTTTCCTGTCTATGCTGCCAGCAAGGGCGGCGTTATCGCCTACACCAAAAACCTTGCAAACCGCCTGGCGCCGCAGGCCATCGCCAACAGTGTGGACCCGGGCGGCGTTATCACGCCGCTCAACCGTTGCGTGATGGAAGACGAGCGCCTGTGGAACCAGATTATGGAGCTCACGCCGCTTAAGCGCTGGGCCACCGCCCAAGAGATCGCCGAGTGGATCTACTTTGTGGGCGTGACCAACCGGTTTATGACCGGGCAGAGCCTGCTGATCGATGGCGGCGAGGCCGGCCGCACACAGTTTATTTGGCCCGAATAGGAAACGCGCCCGATGGCAAGATCGCTGTCGGGCGCGTTTTTGATGTATCGATTTTTAGCCGAGGCAAGTCCAGTTGACGGGGGTCGAGCCGTACTGTTCGAGTAGCCGATTGGCTGCTGAGAAGGGGCGCGATCCCATAAAAGCGGGGAGTTCTGCCGTGGCGCGGTTTGCCGAAAGCGGCGAAGGGTGTGTGGAGGCCAGGCAGAACTTGCTGCTTTCCCTGTCCGCGCCGGTCGCGGCGAGCTTGCCCTCGACCATCTGCTGGGCAAAGCGGCCCCATGCCAAAAAGACGACCGGCTGGGGCAGCTGGCAGCAGCGCTGAATAACGTAGTCGGTGAGCGTGCTCCAGCCCAGCTTGGCGTGCGAGTTCGCGGCATGTTCGCGCACGGTGAGCGTCGTGTTGAGAAGCAGGACGCCCTGTTGTGCCCAGGGGGTTAGGTCTCCCGTGGCGGGAATGGGGCAGCCCAGATCGGCGTTGAGTTCCTTATAGATGTTGCGCAGGCTCGGCGGCAACTTGGTTTGCGTCGCAGGCACCGAGAAAGACAGACCCATGGCCTGGTTGGGTCCGTGATAGGGGTCTTGACCCAAGATGACTACCTTGACCAGGTCGGCCGGGGTGTAGGCGAGGGCATTGAGGATGTCGTCTTGTGCCGGGTAGATGGTCTGCTCGGCACGCAGGAGGGCGATGCGCTCGAGCAGCTGGTTCGTAGTGTCACGTACCGGCTGCGGCGCATCGCCCAACCAAGTTGCTATGTTGCGGTCGCGAGTTACAGCGTCCATAGAACTCCTTTAGGGCAGATGCTATGTTGGCATCTATTGTAAAGGCGTCCAGAGACCTTTATGCCACGGCTGCATGAGGAGTGGGCCTACGAGACGTGCTCGGGCGCTCCTGCCATACGAGCGTGCCCATGTGCGCGAAGGCGCGGAAGCTCGACGGTTGCCACCATGACGCCGGTGAGGATGAGGGCGGCGCCAAAGAAGGCGATGGGGCTCAGGACCTCGCCGACCAGGAAGAACGAGAAGACGGCGGAGCAGACCGGCTCGAGCGAGAAGGCGAAGCCGGTGGTCTCGGCAGGTACGTGGGGCTGCACGAGCGTCTGGGTGATAAAGCCGTAGGCAGAGCAGATGAGTGCAAGCGCAACGACAACGACGATCTCGTTCGGCGTGCTGGGAAGCGTGAAGCCGCCAAAGGTACATGCGGCGATGCCCGAGAACAAGCCACCGAAGCCCAGCTGCCAAACGCCCAGAGCCAGCGGATCGACTTCCTCGACAAAGCGCTTGGCTACGATAATGTGGCCGGCATAGATAAAGGCCGAGAGCAGCATGATGATCGCGCCGGGATTCAGGCTGGTAAAGTCGGCGCCCGAGAGCAGCAACATGCCGCAGGTGACGATGGCGGTGCCGATGAGCACCTTGCGCTCGGGGGCGCGACGCAGCAGGGCCGCGTTGGCAAACGGCACGATCACGACCGTCAGGCTCTGCAAAAAGCCGGCGGTGGAGGCAGAAGTGAGGCTGGAGCCCAGGCACATGCAGGTGATCTCGGTTGCCATGATGGCGCCGATGATGGCGGCGCGGACCATCAGGTCACGGTTGATGCGCACCGCGTGCTTGTGGAAGAGCAGCAGGCAGGCCGCAAAGGCGATGATGCAGCGCAACGCAACGATGCTCGTGGCATTCATGCTGTCCATGCCGATCTTCATGAGGGGGTACGAAAAGCCCCATGCGACGGGAACGGAAAATGAGAGCGCGATTGCTTTTTTGCGATCCATGGGACTCCTTTTGTTACAGAACGGTTTCGCAAAAAGGATTCTGCTCCCAGATATGGATGTAGTAAAGCGAATGTATCTTCAGTATGATTAAGAAGTACTAATGTTGGAAGAAAAAGCCCTGGCAAAACGTTTTACGGCTACATCGATGTGGAGGCACGATGGCATCGCGGTATCAGATTGTATGTATGGTGGTCGATTGCGGCAGCCTGAAACGTGCCGCCGACGAGCTGGGCTATACGCAAAGCGCGGTGAGCCAGGCCGTCAAGGCGCTCGAGCGCGAGCTGGGCACCACGATTATCGAGCGTGGCAAGCAGGGCGTCTCGCTTACGCGCGACGGCAAACAGTATCTGCCGTATCTGCGCCAAATCGTAACTGCCGAGGCCGAGCTTGAGGGCAAGCGCCAGGAGTTGCTGGGGCTTTCGTCGACCGACATTCGCATTGCGACGTTTACCAACGTGAGTCGTACTGTGTTGCCGCGTGTGATCCGCGACTTTGGGGCCCTGCATCCGGGCGTGCGCTTTGCCCTCAAGCAGGGCGATTACACGCGCAATGCCCAGTGGGTGCACGATGGCGTGGTCGACTTTTGCTTTACAGCGCGTGGATTTACCGAGGGGCTCGAGAAACGCGTGGTCTATCACGACGAGCTGGTGGCGCTGTTGCCAGCCGTCCATCCACTGGCGGCAAAGGAAAAGGTGACGCTTGCCGACCTGGCGTCCGAACCTTTTGTGCTGCTGGATGAGGGCGAACAGAGTCTGGTGCTCGATGCGTTTGCCGCGCACGGGCTATCGCCGCATGTGACGAGTGAGGTCACCGATGACTACACCATTATGGCGATGGTGGAGGAGGGCCTCGGTGTGAGCATGCTCTACCGCCGTACCGTCGAGGGCATGCGGGCCGATATTTGTGTGCGCCCCATCGTGCATGCTCCCTCGCGCGACGTCGTGGCGGCTTGGCGCAGCTGGGACACCATGCCTATCGCCACGAGGCGCTTTATCGACTATATGAGCTCGCATATTGTCAATTAATGACTGGCGTGGCGTTGAGTGTGGTGATTAGCGGGCTGTCGCTTTGGCTTGCGTCAGACGGTAGGTGTGTGCCGGATGGCAGAGCAATACCCCCACGACCATAAAGAACGCCGTGGTGCCCAGGCTGATGGGGTAGACCATCATGATGTTCGCAAAGGTGCGGAAGTGCGGGAACACGCAGAATACCCAGTAGAAGCGGATGCCGCAGACACAGATCATGGTGATGAGGGCGGGCATGAGCGAGATGCCAAAGCCGCGCAGGTAGCCGGACATATTCTCGTAGAACATGCTAAAGGCGTATGCCGGGAAGATCGAGCACACACGGATATAGCCGATCGAGACGATGTTGGGGTCGCTGTTGAACAGCGCCAGGATCTCGCGCCCCAGACCGACGATGATGACGATGGTGGTGAGTGCGACGATGCCGCCTTCGACCAGGCAGACCTTGAGCGTCTTGGTGCAGCGGTCGATCTGGTGAGCGCCGTGGTTTTGCCCCACAAAGGTGGTGCAGGCCTGGCTAAAGCTGTTGAGCAGGTTGTAGCACACGTACTCCAGGCTCATGGCAGCGCTGGATGCCGCCATGACCTCGGTGCCCAGGCTGTTGATGGCGGACTGGATGATGATGTTGGCGACGGCAAAGACGGCGCTTTGGATGCCGGCGGGCAGGCCGATCTTGACGATGCGCTTGAGGGCGACGGGGTCGATAGCCAGATCGCGCAGGGTGACGCGGACGACGGAATCGGTCTTGAGCAGACGGATAAAGAGCGTGACTGCGCTGACGGTATAGGCGATGGCGGTGGCGATGGCGACACCCGCGACGCCCCAGTGGAGCACGGGGACAAAGATGAGGTCCAGGCCAATGTTGAGGACGGTGGACACGGCAAGCGCCTGCAGCGGCATGCGGGTGATGCCGACGGAGCGGAAGATTGCGGCCTCAAAGTTGTAGAGCAAGATTGAGGGCATGCTGAGCAAAAAGACGCGCAGGTAGAGCGATGCGAGCGGCATGGTTTCGTCAGGGACGTTGAGCGCGGCGAGCATGGGTTCGGCAAAGATCTCGCCCAGCGCGATGACGACAAAGCCCACGAGTGCCATCAGAATCGAGGTATGGACGGCGCGCTTGACCATGTTCTGATCGTTGCGGCCGATGGCGTTGGCGATGACCACGTTGGAGCCAAGCGACAGGCCAATAAACAGGTTGATCATAAGGCTGGTAAGGGGAACATTGGAGCCGACCGCCGCCATGGCGAGGGTTCCCTGGTCGCCCGAGAAGTTACCGATGATGACCGTGGCGATGAGGTTCGACAGCTGCTCAAGGATGCTCGTGGCGGCGACGGGAAAGGCGAACAGGGGAATATTGCGCCACAGCGAGCCGGTGGTCATGTCGATGTGCTTAGATGCGGTGTCTGCCATACGCTCTCAATCTCTAACATGCTCATTCGTGCTTATTTGCGCAGACGATGATACTCCTAAGCGCGGGTAGTCTTTTTGGGACGGGGCTGTTTTAGCTATCCCGGCAGGCAATCGGCCAAAACGTCCCCAATGACTAGGTGGGGGAGGCGTGCGACAATGGTGGGCGTTGTGTTGTTCGCGCTAAGGAGTTGCCATGTTGTTGTGTCCTGTTTGCCATGAGCCTTTGGTGGACGACGAGCGCGGTGCTGCATGTGCGGGCGGACACCGGTTTGACCGTGCGCGCGAGGGCTATCTGTATCTGCTGCGCTCGTCCAAGAGCGGCGACTCCATGGGCGATCCCAAGTCGCAGGCGCGCAGCCGTCGTGACTTTCTGAACCGCGGATACTATGCGCCGTTGCGCGACGCGATGGTTGAGCTGGTACGCGAGCGGGTGTCTGGGCGTGCGGTGTCTACGGGCACCCCCATGACCTTGCTCGATATTTGCTGCGGCGAGGGCTACTACACCAGCGCCATGGGTGCGGTGCCGGGCGTGGACGCTTACGGGTTCGACTTGGGCAAAGAGATGGTGCGCCTGGCCGCCAAGCGCGGCGATGCGACCTACTTTGTGGCCAATATGAAGGACATCCCCGTGGCCGATGGCGCCTTCGATATGGTGACCGAGCTCTTCGCTCCCTTTAACGAGCGTGAGTTTGCCCGCGTGCTGGCGCCAGAGGGCTCGCTCTATACCGTGGTGCCGGGTGCTCGGCATCTGCTTGGGCTCAAGGAGGTGCTCTACGACACGCCATATCTCAACGACGAGAAACTGCCGAAGACTACCGAGCTCGAGTTGGTCGGGACGCGGCGGGTGTCTGCGAACATTACGCTCCAGACGCAGGCCGACATCGAGGCGGTGTTCCAGATGACGCCGTACTACTACCGCACGCGCCCTGCCGACAAAGAGCGCCTGGCAAATCTGGACACCCTTCAGACCGACATCGACTTCATCATCGCCGAGTACCGCCACTAACCTACCAAAAAGGGACAGGTTTATTTTGGCAGGTTTTATCTGGGCAAATGCAAAGGGCCGACCGCGTTGCTGCGCGATCGGTCCTTGTTGGTTGCTTGGATGTAGGGGGCAGTGGAAGGAGGGAGTCTACAGGCGGTCCTTGTTCTCGGCCTTAATGTCGTGTGCCTGCTGAATAAAGAACAGGTCGTACACCACGATGACAAAGGCGCCAAAGTTGATGGCGTCGCCGCCAAACGCGGGAAGCGTGAGCACGGCCTGCGCAATCGTGGCGATTGCGGCGACGATGCCGAGCTTAAACGCACCATCCACCTGCGAAGGCTTGTTGGCGCCCTTGATGCCCGCAACGCCCGCGGCAAGATCGATGAGGCCCTTGGCGATAATCACGGCCGCGGCGAGCATGGCGTTCGATCCGTAGGTGGACTCGAACTTGCCGGTCGCGATGCCGGCGATTCCAATGACGAGACTGGCGATGCCCAGAACAAAATAAATCAGGGCAAGGATTTTGAGAGTCTTGCGAGTGAAGCTCATGGCTGGTCCTTTCGATACGAGTACGCCAACCTGGCGCACCCTATGTGCTGCACATATGGTGAAGCACATTGTAGTTCAACGCGGCGATGCATGCGCCTGAAAGCGTCTCTTGCCTGCACGGTTCAACCTTTCAAAAAGGAAAGCTGGACGTAAGTCAAATCGATGGCAGCGCATGCGCGGCGCTGCGATGATGAGGCCATGGTAAGAGCTGGACCGAAGGAGGAGCCATGATGTACGGAGTCAAGCAAGTGGATGAGCCGCGGTCGCTGGGAAGGCGCATGAGTGATTCTGTGATCGCTGCCGTGTGCACGGTATTGATGGCTGTGCTTTGCATTGGGATGCTGTGGACCATGTCGCATGTGGGACAATAACGGACGGTTGGGTGCCGACATGAATGGCGCCCATGTATTCGTTTTGTTTGCTAAGGAGTGTCCATGGGCGTCGTCGATCCCTTTTCTGTTGCTCGGGCCGCAGGGCTAGAGCTCGTGCGGACGTTCGAGGGCCTCACGCTCACCGATGGCACGATGGAGCTGCGTGCCGATTTTGCCCGCATGCGCCCACGGCTCAAGCAGGGTCGTCTGCAGCAAGAGCTGTTGGTAAAGGCTGCGCGCACAAAAGGCATCGAACAACCATGGGCGATTGATGCCACAGCAGGCTTTGGCGAGGACTCGCTGCTGCTGGCGGCCGCGGGCTTTACCGTCGATCTGTATGAACAGGATTGCGTGATCGCGGCGCTTCTCAAGGATGCCTTGGATCGCGCGACAGATGATCCGGCGCTTGCGACAGCCGTGGCACGAATGCGCTTACATGCCGGCGAGGACAGCATTGCCGGCCTTCGCCATACGGCCGAGCTGATCGAGCAGGGTGAGCTCGCCGCTCCCGACGTGGTGTATCTGGACCCTATGTTTCCCGAGCGCGCCAAGAGTGCGGCGGTTAAAAAGAAGTTTCAGCTTTTGCATCATCTGGAGCAGCCGTGCGCCGACGAGGAGACGCTGGTCCAGGCAGCGCTTGCGGTGTATCCGCGCAAAGTCGTTATCAAACGGCCGGTGAAGGGGCCGCTGCTTGCCGGCGTTAAGCCGAGCTATCAGCTCGCGGGCAAGGCCGTTCGCTACGACGTTTTGGTGCCGCCGCGCCCGTAGCTTGCGTGCGATGGCCGGCGCTTCGCCAGCGCCGTGCCGATGCGGGGCCTATTTCCAGGGGTGCGACGTCAGATGCCATCCGCCGCAGTATTCGCATTTGTAGCAGGCAAGGCCGCGCCGCCCGCGGTTTTCGCAGTCGGCCATAACTGCCTCGGCCTCGGCGCGCGTGTCGTAACGGTTTTTGCGTTCGCACGACTTGTAGCGCCAGGCTTCATCGCGCTCGGCGTCCAGGGCGTCGCGGCGCTCGTCTTCGCGCGCAAACAGATCGCTCATATCGCCGCCGGTGGCAGCGCCCAAAAACTCGCTCTTTGCCTTTGACCAGGCGGCTCGCTTTTTGCTCCCCATCTGCTTCGCGCCCCTCTTCAAACGCTGGTATCATTGCTCAATCAAAGTGATACCAATAAACGTGAGGTCGCCGCGTGATGATCAGAAAAACCCTCGATACCGACATTCCCGCCGTCATGGCTATCTATGACGCGGCCCGCGCTTTTATGCGCGCGCATGGCAACGCCATGCAGTGGCCCGAGGGCACGCCTTCGGCCGAGCAGCTGGCTGCCGATATTGCCGCTGGTGGCAGTTACGTGTGCGAAGTCGACGGCCGCGTGGTGGCGACGTTTGCCTTTTTACCGGGTCCGGACGAGTGCTATGACGTGATTGAGGGCGGCCAATGGCGTAGCGACACTCCATACGCCGTGCTGCACCGTGTGGCATCCGACGGCACCGTGCACGGCATCGCGGCTGCGATGTTTGTCTTTGCCAAGGAGCGCGCCGACCACCTGCGCATCGACACGCATCAGGACAACCTTCCCATGCAGGGTGCGATCGTTAAGGCGGGGTTCGAGCGCGCCGGCGTCGTGTATGTGTCGGACGGCACACCGCGTGTTGCGTTTGACTGGCTGCGCGAGGCATAAGCGCCCAGGCGCATACCAACACTCCATCTAAATGAAAATGGCCCCGGGTGGGGCCATTTTTTGGCAAAACGCGTTGTTGTGGGGCTCGCGTCGCTGCCGTTCCAGATGAACCCGGGCAGACAAAAAGGGGAGGTGCCGGCTTTCGCAAGGCGCGAACCTACGAAAATCGCTGCGCGGCAACGCGGGGCGATGAGCTCGGTCGGGGGATAGGGCCCGCTTCGCCCGCCGGCCCGTAAATTGTATCATCCAGTGTGGAACGAGAGCGCCCGTTGCCGCGTGCGATGGGCTTGCAATAAGAGGAGAGCCATGTCGAAACAAGCGGTCGTTGGAATCTTGGCGCATGTCGATGCCGGCAAGACCACGCTGGCCGAGGCCATGTTGTTCAACGCAGGTCGTATTCGCAAGCGCGGCCGCGTGGACGATGGCGATTCGCATCTGGACACTAACGCGATCGAGCGCGAGCGCGGCATTACGATCTTCTCGTCGCAGGCCGTGCTCGACCATGGCGATACCCACGTCATGCTCGTTGATGCGCCGGGGCATGTCGATTTTTCTGCCGAGGCGGAGCGCACATTGCGCGCACTCGACTACGCGATTTTGGTTGTGGGCGCCAACGACGGCGTACAAGGGCACACCGAAACCCTGTGGCGCCTGCTTGCGCGCTATGACATCCCGACGTTCATCTATATCAACAAAATCGATTTGGAGAATCCCGGCCGCGAGGTTTTGCTGGCACAACTTGGGCAACGTCTTTCCGAAGGCTGCCTGGATGCCAGCGAACTGCTGGCGGGCGGCGCCGTTCAGGAGGACGCTGCTGCGTTGGACGAGGCGGCACTCGAGGAGTTTCTTGAAGCGGGTGAGCTTTCCGTCGCAACGCTGTCGCGCATGGTTGCCGAGCGCAAGCTCTTTCCCTGCTTTGCCGGCTCGGCGCTCAAGGACCAAGGCGTGGACGAGTTGCTGGATGGCATATGCGCGCTGATGCGTGAACAGGCGTGGCTCCCGGAGTTTGCCGCGCGCGTCTATCGTGTCAGCCGCGGGGATCGTGGCGAGCGCTTGGCTTGGGTTAAAGTGACCGGCGGCACGCTGCGCGCAAAACAGATGATCAGCGGGCATTCCAGTGCCGAGGCGTGGGAACAGAAGGTCGATCAGGTACGCATCTATAACGGCGAGAAGTATGAGCTTGCCCAAGAAGTTGCTGCTGGCGGTATTTGCGCCGTGACGGGTCTTGCGCACGTTCGCCCAGGGGACGCCCTGGGCACGGAGCCCGCGGGCGATGCGCCCGTCATCGCTCCGGTCCTCACCTATACGGTGCTGCCGGGCGAACACGACGTTCATGCGGTGTTTAAAGCGCTGAGTGAGTTGGCGGACGAAGATCCCATGCTCGGCGTAAGCTGGAATACGCATCTTGAGCAGATCCATTTGCAGTTGATGGGCGCCGTGCAACTCGAGGTCGTGCAGCGGGTGTTGGCTGATCGCTTTGGCCTTTCGGTTGCGTTTGAGCCCGGCGGCATTCTCTATAAGGAGACTATTTCGCGGCCGGTCGAGGGCGTGGGCCACTTTGAGCCGCTGCGCCACTATGCCGAGGTGCATCTGCGCCTGGAGCCGTTGCCGGCGGGTTCGGGTGTGCAGTTTGGCACCGTGACCTCGACCGACGAGCTCGATCTTAACTGGCAGCGTTTGGCACTCACCAACGCTATGGAGCGCGACCACCTGGGCGTGCTGACGGGCTCGCCCATCACCGATGTGCGCATTACGCTCACGGGCGGCCGCGCGCATGCCAAACACACCGAGGGCGGCGATTTTCGCCAGGCCACGTACCGCGCGATTCGCCAGGGTTTGATGCAGGCGCGCGAGGCCGGCGCGGCGGTGTTGTTGGAGCCGTGGTATCGCTTTGAGCTCGAGGTGCCGGGGGAGTGCGTGGGCCGGGCGCTCTCGGATGCCACGCGCATGAGTGCCGAGTACGAGCCGCCGACGATGGCGGGAGACCGGGCGAAGCTTGTGGGTCGCGTTCCGGCATCCGAGGTGCAAGATTATGCGCTGGAGGTGGCTGCCTACACGAGCGGTCGCGGGCATCTGTACCTGGAGTTCGCCGGTTATGCGGCTTGCCATGATGGCGAGCGCGTAATCGAGGCTGCCGCCTACGAGCCCGAGGCCGATCTGCCCAACACGCCCGACTCGGTCTTTTGCGCCCACGGCGCCGGCTACACGGTCAAATGGTACGACGCACCCGCTGCGGCGCACGTAAAGGTCGATCCCGCCACCTTCCGCCCCTGGCGAGCAGCAGACGCCGAGTTTTTCGGCCACATGTGACAAAGGGGCAGTTCCTTTGTCACATGCTATTGGTATAACTCGGTATAAGTTGGTATAACTGTTACCAGGGTTTGCCAATCCGAGGAGGCCGATATGAATCCAAATCCCTTTAAGCCCACAGCTGGTAAGCGGCCTCCGATACTCATCGGTCGCGAGTCGGTCATCGAAGATTTTGAGGAAGGGCTCGACAACGGCGCCGGAGCGCCGGGCAGGCTCATGCTCATTACGGGAAACCGCGGCTATGGCAAAACGGTTCTCCTGCGGGAGCTGCAACGTCTAGCCAGCGAGCGCGGATGGGCGGTTGTCTCCGATTCCGCTTCGCTTGGTTTGTGCGACCGCTTGGTCGACGCGCTTCGCTCGAATAAACCCGTTGTGACGTCAATGGAGTTTGGGCCGTCGTTTGGCCGGATGTCGGTCGAGGCGGCGCGGGCAAAAGGCGAGACATTGCGAGGGCTGGTCAACGAGCGTCTCAAGAAGCTCGGTCCGGGCAAGGGCGTCTTGTTTGCGATTGACGAGGCACAATCGGCGTCTATCGAGGAACTGGCGGCTCTTGCCGTCCTCTATCAGCAGGTGCTCGGAGACCAGGATGCCACGGGCTTGCCCGATAGCGACCAGCGCGGTCTTGCGCTGGCGTTCGCCGGCTTGCCCAGTATGGTTGACGATCTGCTCGAAGAGCCGAGCGTGACGTTTTTGCGGCGTGCCCAGCAGCGTACGTTGGGGGCAATATCTTTGCCCAAAGTGCGCGATTCGTATATCCAGACGGTCAAAGACGCTGGTCTTTACGTTGACGCGGAGACGGCGGACCTTGCGGCGCGCAAGAGCATGGGGCATCCCTATATGGTTCAGCTGGTGGGCTATTACATGTGGCGGTCTGCTGTCCGGCGTGGCTCGCAGGTCATCGAAAGGCGCGATGTCGAGAATGGCCATGCGGATGCCGTCTCCGAGTTCTACGAAGCGGTTGACGCACCTCTGTATTACGGTCTGCGCAGCCCTCAGCGCCTCTTTATCGAGGCTATGGCGGTTGACGAGGACAAGCCGACGCGCACGGCGGATATCATTGAACGCTGTGACCGTACCCAGAGCTGGGCGAGTAAATATCGTGCAAGTCTGATTCGCGAGCGCGTCGTCGAGGCTGCCGGATACGGCCTTGTCCGGTTTACCGTGCCCATGCTGGGCGAGTACATTCGCGATCGCATTTTATGGCATGAGTAGGGTGATAAAGGTGACGGAACAGAAGATGAGCCCGCAGGCTATCGAGGTGCGTGGTGCGCGCGTCCATAACCTTAAGGACATCGATATCGATATTCCGCTGGGAAAGCTCGTGGGTATTGCCGGCGTGTCGGGCTCGGGCAAGAGCTCGCTGGCGCTGGGGGTTCTTTATGCCGAGGGCTCGCGTCGCTACTTGGAAGCACTCAGCACCTATACTCGACGTCGTCTGACACAGGCCGAGCACGCCCAGGTGGATGAGGTATTGCACGTGCCGGCGGCGCTCGCGCTGCACCAGCGTCCGAGCGTGCCGGGCGTGCGCTCGACCTTTGGTACCATGACCGAGCTCAACAATAGTCTGCGTCTGCTCTTTAGCCGTTGCGCCCATCACGTGTGCCCACATTGCGGGGCGCGCGTGGAGCCGAGCCTTAACGTGGCTGCAGGCCTGTCGCTCACGTGTCCGACATGTGGCCGCGAGTTCTACGCGCCGAGTGCCGAGGATTTGGCTTTCAATAGCGGCGGTGCATGTCCCACCTGTGGCGGTACCGGCGTCATGCGCGAGGTGGACGAGGCGAGCCTGGTGCCCGACGAGTCCAAGACTATCAACGAGGGCGCGGTGCTTCCTTGGGGCACACTCATGTGGGATCTGATGAAGCAGGTGGCTGGCGAGATGGGCGTGCGCACCGACGTGCCGTTTAACCAGCTCACGCCTCAAGAGCGCGACATCGTGTTCCACGGTCCGGCGGTTAAAAAGCACATTCTCTACGTTCCCAAAAACGGCGAGGGCGCCACGCCGCTCGATTTTACCTATTACAACGCTGTCTATACCGTCGAGAATGCGCTCGCCAAGGTTAAGGACGACAAGGGCCTCAAGCGCGTGGCGCGCTTTTTGCGCGAGGGGCCATGCCGTGACTGTGGCGGCACGCGTCTCTCCGAGGCCGCACGCCATCCCCAGGTGCGCGGTATCAATCTGGCGCAGGCCGCGGCTATGACGCTGGGTGAGGCGATTGAGTGGGTGCGCGGGGTGCCCGCATCCTTGCCGGCCGAGATGCAGCCCATGGCGACGGATATCTGCGATTCGTTTTTGAGCACGGCCCGTCGACTGGTCGATCTGGGCCTCGATTACCTTTCGCTCGACCGCGCCGGTGCCACGCTCTCCACGGGCGAGCGTCAGCGCGTGCAGCTCGCCCGCGTGGTGCGTAACCGATCGACGGGCGTGCTCTATGTGCTGGACGAGCCCTCGATTGGCTTGCATCCTGCCAATGTCGACGGCCTGGTAGGCGTGATGCGCGATTTGGTGGATGACGGCAACACCGTGGTCGTTGTCGACCACGACACGCGCGTACTGGCGGAAGCCGACTATCTGGTCGAGATGGGCCCCGTTGCCGGAGCAGGCGGCGGCAATGTGATCGCCGCGGGCGCGGTAGGCGAGGTCGAAGAATCGCAGGGCAGCCGCATCGCCCCATTTTTGCGCTCGGAGCCTGAGCGCTTGCGTCCGCAGGTGCCTGACGACGAAATGTTTGACCGGGGCCATATCCGCATGGCGACCGATGCCATCCATACCGTCAAACCGCTCGAAGTCGATATCCCGCGCGGTCGCCTTGTCGCGGTGACGGGCGTTTCGGGTTCGGGTAAGACGACGTTGGTGCTCGAGACACTCATCCCGGCACTTAAGGCGCAGGCAGCCGGCGAGCGCCTGCCAAAACACGTGCGTTGGGTCGATGCCGAGGGCATTGCACGTGCCAACCTGATAGACGCCACGCCCATCGGTGCCAACGTGCGTTCGACGGTAGCGACTTATGCCGACATCCATGATGAACTGCGTCGCGCCTTCGCCCGCACGCCCGAGGCCAAGGCAGCCGGCTACAAGGCAGGCGCATTTAGCTACAACACTGGCGCTTTGCGCTGCCCTACGTGCGATGGCACGGGTTCGATATCGCTCGACGTGCAGTTTTTGCCCGACGTCGAGATCGTCTGCCCGGCATGTCGCGGCTCACGTTATGCAGATGCGGCTTCGCATATCCATCGCGAGGGCAAGGACGGGAGCTTGCTGACGTTGCCGCAGCTTATGGACATGAGTGTGGACGAGGCCCTCGACGCCACGGTGGGACTCAAGAAGGTTCAGGCGCGCTTGCAGACCTTGCACGACCTGGGCTTGGGTTATCTCACACTTGGCGAGCCCACACCGGCGCTTTCGGGCGGCGAGGCGCAGCGTCTTAAGCTCGCGAGCGAGATGGGCCGCGTGCAGGATGATGCCGTGTTTGTGTTCGACGAGCCCACGATCGGCCTGCACCCGCTCGATGTTCAGGTGCTGCTGAGCGTGTTCGACGGTCTCGTTGCCAAGGGCGCCACGGTTATCGTGATCGAACACGACCTCGATCTTATCCGTAATGCCGATTACGTGATCGACATGGGCCCGGGCGGCGGCGACGCAGGCGGACAAATCGTCTGTGTCGGCACGCCGGGCGACATCGCTGCCTGCTCCGCAAGCATCACCGGCCGCTACCTCTAACCGAATGTGACAAAGGGACTGTCCCTTTGTCACATTCCCGTTAAAGCCAGCATCTGTCGGCATGGCGCTTGAACAGTTTTCGCGTGAGGGTCAAAATGGCCTCAACCCATTCGCGAAATTTGCACGCCCTATAGTGAGTGGGCTCTCGCTTGAGCTGATGCTGCCAAGAGGCAGCCGATAGGGGCAATTATGGACAATCGAATCTTTGGGTATGCGCGTGTCTCTTCCGCAGACCAGAACCTGGGCCGCCAATTAGACGCGCTGGCAAGGTTTCCCGTGCAACGGAGCCAGATTTATGCTGACAAGGCAAGCGGTAAGGACTTTAAGCGTCCCCAGTACCAGCGTCTTCTTCGCAGGCTGCGCGAAGGCGACGTTCTCGTGATCAAAAGTATCGATCGTTTGGGCCGCAATTATCGTGAAGTCCTCGATGAGTGGCGACGCATCACGGTGGATAGGAATGCTGCCATCGTGGTGCTCGATATGCCATTGCTTGATACACGCGAACAACCCAATGGAATTACGGGGACTTTTATTGCCGACCTAGTGCTTCAGGTTTTGAGCTACGTGGCTCAGGTGGAACGCGAAAACATAAAGCAGCGCCAGGCGGAGGGTATCGCGTCGGCGCGTCTGCGGGGTGTGAGATTTGGGAGACCGACGCTCGAACGTCCGGATAGCTACCGCGATGTCATCAAATCATTCGAAGGAGGTGAGGTTACGAGGCAAGAGGCCGCAATGCTTTTGAACGTTAGCGCATCGACGTTTGATCGTTGGAGACGGGCAGACACGAACTGATATGACCGTTTGCCGTCTGTCCGTCCTCTTTAACTAGACATTTTGACGAGGGGAGTTTATTGCACAGAGCCCACTCCTTCCCTCGATGTTTATCCAGTTCACGCCCTTGAACCAAATAGTGCCACCGCGTTGCCAATTCGTCTGCTTTTTGACGAGGGCGATATATCGTGTTTTGTTTTGTATTTAAAGGAGGACGAAATGAAAAGGCGTTATGGAATGGCTCTGGTGACCGCGCTATTTGCGATGGTGTTTTGTGGGGCGCTTCTGCTGAGCGGCTGTTCGCAGTCTGAGAAGAAAAATGATGAACCTGATTATGCCGATGACCGTGCAATGGCTGTGATTGCTCAAGGTTATCAAAAGCGGTCGGATTATATCGAATCGCTTGGAGAAGATGCTGATCTAAGCTCGAATAAAGTGCGAAAAGAGATAATTAAAACCGAGATCGATAACGACAAAGAACTCAAAAAGGCGCCTTTTAAAGACGCTAAGATGCAGGAAGATGTCATCGCCTATCTCAACCTGCTTGACAATCAGCTTGATGTTACCAAGAAGTATGCGGAATCTGATCCTAAGTACTACGAGGAATGGGAAAAGGCCTACGACGCACGATCCGCACAGCTTAAGAAACTGGTCGATCGATATGACTTAACAGTCGATGACGAGTATCAAGATGAGTTTGACGAGCTAATTAAGAACGGTAGGACCGTAGAGGAGAAGACGCATAACGATGAGGTTATCAACGGTTTGCTCTCATCGGCGAATTTTGAGAAAAGTGATGATGGCTACGGTCTCTATACGTACACCGCAATCGTCGAAAATACCTCTGACATATCGTTCGAAAACGTTTATCTAAACGTTGCCCTTTACGATGCCGATGGTGTGAGGGCGGAAGAATGCTACGCAGATACATCTGCCTGGGCGCCTGGCGAGAAGGTGAAGTTTGAGGTAATGAGCGAGGTTGACGCCTCGAGGCTTGCGCCGACGGTGTCGGGTTACAGCGTCAAGGAATAGTTCGCGGGAATTGAAAAGAAAGCGCGGCCGTTTTCTTTGAACGGTCGCGCTTTGCATTGAGCCGTTGACGGAATGATTCGTGCCATCATGCTCGCGCTGGAAGATGATGGGAACGTCGGGGCAATAAAGGAAAGGTGAAACAGGATGGCAAAAACAAAAATTCTTACAACGATACCGCAAAAGGTTGCCTTTGGCGGGTTAGTCGTTGTTACGGTTCTAGCGGTTGCCTGGGGTATCTGGATGTCATTGACGCGTAATCCTACAACGATCAGCGATGATTCGATTCGCGAGGAGATCACGCCAGTCGTTAAGCTCGTGACGTACGAGTACAACTTCACCCAGCTGCTTTCAATTGATGAGGCGGGCAATCCGCTTGGGTGGGAAAACCCCTTTACGTCTAAGCGATATGTCGCAACGATTGACGGCAAAGCTGACATCGGGATCGATGCCGATAAGATGAAGGTTACAATCGTACGGGCTAATATGGCCGATAAGAATTCAGAGGTCAAGAGCGTAAAGGTTATACTGCCTCACTCGGAGATCACCTCGTTCTCGACAGACCCCAATACGCTTAAGAAATATGTTGAGGACAATGGCTTTCTTAACTGGAATCAAGTAAGCACGGATGATCTAAACACGTTATTGAAACAGGCAAAGAAAGAGCAGACCAAGAAGGTCAAGGAAAGCAATATGCTCCAAGAATCTGATGATAGAGCCTGCGCCCTTATCGAAAAACAGGTCAAAGCCTTATGCGGCGATGACGTCAATGTTGACGTTGCGTTTGAGTAGGGGTGAATAGCATGTTGGATAAACGGCAACAGATCGCTGGGGCCGGCTCGCTTCTGATCGGGCACTACACCACCTTTCTCGACACTACCTTCAACTCGGCATTTGGCGATGAATATACGGTTGATTTCGACTATCGGAAATAGGAGGTCACAATGGAGGATAAAGACGATCTGGCTGTTGTCGAAAGGGAGGAGCCGCCGCGACATAAGCAGAGTTTTGATATCCGTAAGGCCGCTGCCGGGTTGGTTGATGGCGCCGGAAGCGCGATGGCGGGCGCGGTTGCAACCGTACAGAAAGTTGCCGATGGTGCAATGCGTGCTGCAACTCCGCTGGTCGATGACGCCTTGGCAGCGATTGCTGATGCGGCCGATGGTGCGGCAGGTACTGCTGCGGATATCGGTGACGCGGTCAACGATTGGGCATACCAGCAGCAGCTTAATAGATACAGGCCGGTAACCAAGGAGACCTATCAGAGTCCTTCATTCCATTTGCCGAACATGATTCGAATTGTTGACGGAAATGAGCGCCGGGGCATCGACGCCTGTAGAGATGCTATTGGTTGGCTGGATACTGTTAAGGGCACGCAGATTTTCAATCTGTACCGCGAGGCAATCGGGGATAGCGAATTGTCTTTCTATCCTAAACCATCTCTTTACTCCACATATTACATAGATGCTTTTGATCGGTCTCGCTTTGTTGACCTTGACTCTTATTTTGCAACCATGCAACAAGACAAGATGGCCGAGTTGAGACGGATTGCGTTCATGCTTGGCGCGAAGCGCTGCAAGCTGGAGGTGACGGAGTACGAGGAAACTCGGCGAGGCCGCCAGGTTAAGGGAAATGCCAAGGCGGGAAAGAAGGGCTCGGTTCGAATCGACGGTTCCTTGAGCGATTCAACGAGAAGCGAGAAGAAAATTCTGTTTACACAGGAATTTGAGGGCGACATGGTTCCACAGCGCCCTGAGCTCCATTGGTATGCCCATGACTCAGATGTTCTCTTGTTAATTGAGACGAGATGTGGTGGAGAGGATAAAAACAAGGCGAAGAGCTATCGGGTCGAATTGAAAAGTGAAACGGCCATGACCATGTCTGTATCACTTGCTATGGCTATCGACGAGGCATGCAGCAAACTGAACATAAGGGCGAATTCGAGCCTGACAAGCCAAGCTAAGCGAGAACTCCGGCAATCGTTTGTATTTGAAGTTGAATTCTGATGTGTGGGGACCATTTGCTGCGGGGTTCCTGTCCTTTACGGGGTAGAAGCATAGAAACCCATACGGTGCAACTCAGTAAAAGTTAGTAATATACTGGCATCTTTTCTAGTTAAAAGCGTTTAAAACCGGTTAATTCCATTTAAATCAGTAGGTGCAATATGTGACAAAGGGACAGTCCCTTTGTCACATGCCGGGGAAGCCTGTCTGGCGGAGGGCCTCGTAGAGGACGATGGCGGCGCTGTTGGAGAGGTTGAGGGCGCTGATGCGGTAGTCGTCCGGGTCTACAAAGTTGCCGCAGATATCCTGCTGAAGGATGGCCTCGTGGCCGCTCTCGCTATGCCCGAGCGCCTCCTCGTGGGCTTCCCAGGCCTCGGCGTTATCGAGCGAGTCGCAGTCGCGCAGCATGGGGATGCGCTCGCAGCGCGCAGGCTCTGCGGCGAGCAGCTCTTCGGGAATCCCCGAGCTCTCGCTGCCAAAGACCAGATAGTCACCGTCGCGGTAGGTGCTTTGCGCATAGGTGCGGCGCGCCTTTTTGGTCAGCAGATGCAGGCGTTCATCGGCGGGGGAGAGGCCGTTGCACGTAAGGAAATCCTCCCAGCCGGCATAGGTCGTCACGTCCAAGTTTTGCCAGTAGCCCAGGCCGGCGCGACGCACCGTCTTGTCGTCGAGCGAAAAGCCCAGCGGCTCCACCAGGTGCAGGCGGGTACCGGTGACCACGCAGGTACGGCCGATATTGCCCGTATTGGCCGGAATCTCGGGCGCATACAGCACGATATTGAACATGAATCTCCTTGGCTCAGAACGAAAAACCACCACGAAGGGGACAGGCACCTTCGTGGTGGTTTGGCGGTTACGTGGCAGAAAATGCTCGCTTCGATAGCCTAGGCGCGGTGCCAGTCGGTCAGACAGGCATCGAGGGAGGCGATGAGCGCGTCCTTGTCCATGTGACGGCCGATGATGCACAGGCTCGTCATGCGGTCGCCCGTCTCGTCGTCCCAAATCTGCATGATCTCGGGGTTCTCGTCGATGATCTTCTGCTTCTCGCCCTCGGGCGCCGAATCGACAAACAGACCGTTCTCCATCAGGCGCATCTGGTGGCCGGCCTGCTCGAACATGTAGCACATGTCCGGATCGCCGGTCTGCCACAGCGGACCCTTGACGCGGATGACCTCGTCGGGCCACTCTTGCTCAACAAAATCGGTGAACTTCTGCAGGTCAAACGGCTTGCGGCGCGAGTACACAAAGGTCTCGATGTCGTACTCGAGCACCTCGGGGTCGTCGTGCTCCTCGGGATGCTCCATGGCCTCGATCCAGGCGGCGGAGTTGTAGGCGCGCATAAAGTCGAAGCGGCCGGTGTCGAGCAGCTCCTCCATGGGGACCTCGCCGTTTTGAGCCTCGACAATCACGGCGTCCTTCTGCAGGCTGCGCACGATGGCCTTAAGCTCTGCGATCTGCTCGGGGGTGACGGTGTCAGTCTTATTAAGAATCAGCGTGGAGCAAAACTCGATCTGCTGGATGAGCAGGCTCTCGATGTCGTCCTCGTCGATATCCTCGGCTAGCAGGTCGCGACCGCCGTTGAACTCGTCGTACATGCGGGCGCAGTCGACCACGGCCACGATGTTGTCGAGCGCGAGCTTGGGCTCGCCGCCCACCTTGGCCTCGTCGCAGAAGCTCGAGATGGTGTAGGCGATGGGGATGGGCTCGCAAATACCCGAGGCCTCGATGATGATGTAGTCGAACTTGCCCGAATCGGCGATGCCCTGCAGCTGGTTGGCCAGATCGTCCGAAAGCGTGCAGCAGATGCAGCCGTTGGTGAGCGGGATGAGGTCGTCGGTCTCGGAAAGGCCGCCGTCGGCGATAAGGCTGGCGTCGACGTTGATCTCGCCGATATCGTTGACGATCACGGCGGCGCGGATGCCGCCGTCGTTAGCGAGGATGTGGTTGAGCAGCGTGGTCTTGCCGGCACCGAGGTATCCGGTAAGCATGATGATCTTCACGGGTCTGTTGGGCATGTGCCCTCCTTTGTTAGACATGGCTTACAGTTAAATCTTATGCCAAACGCCTGCTCTTATACCCACGCGCCGGCAAATAACACAGGCTACTCCCAGGCTCCCCACACATCGGGGCAATAACCGACGGTGGCCTTCTTGCCGTTGCGCACGATGGGCTCGGCCAGAACCTGCTGGTTCTCGAGCAGCTTATCAAAGCGCTGGCTGGGGGTGAGGTGCTGGATGAGTGCGAGCGTCTCCTCGTCCTTGGCTTTGGGGTTGAGCAGCTTGTCGATGCCGTCGACCGCCTGCATCACGCTCGTGAGCTCGCCCTTGCTCATCTCCCTTTCCTTAAGGTCGATAAACTGCACCTTAATGCGTCGCTCCTTAAAATAGCGCTGGGCCTTCTTGGTATCGAAGGACTTCTTAGTCCCGAAAATTTGAATATTCATATCTATGTTCCGCCGTTCTACCTGATGAAGTTGGTCCTAGCGCGATCGGCCTGGGGGGCTTCGATGCCGGCGGCCTTTCCCGCCTCGATGCAACGTAGGAGCCAGGCCATGTTTTTGCCGATGTTTCGCATGGTGGCAAGGCCTTCGGCGTCCTGGGCGGCCTCGCCCGGCATGGCGCCAAAGACGTTGTTCCAGTAGGTGGATGCCACCACGGGCATCTGGTTGATGGTGAAGTATTTGTTGAGCACATCGAAGGTGGTCGACGTGCCACCGCGACGGGCAACGGCGACAGCGGCGCCCGGCTTGTGCGCAAAGGCCTTGCTGCCAGCATAGAATGCACGGTCGAGGGCAGAGAGGATGCGTCCGCTGGGATGCGCGTAGTAGACGGGCGAACCAAAGACAAAGCCGTCTGCCTGCTCGGCAGCGGCAATCAGCTCGTTGACCATATCGTCGTCAAAGGTGCAGCGGCAATCGAGCTTGCCGCACTGGCCGCACCCGATGCAATCGCGAATAGGCTTGGCGCCCAGCTGAAACACCTGCGTCTCAATGCCCTCTGCGTTGAGCTGCTCGGCAATCTCGGCGAGTGCGCGGTCGGTGTTGCCGTTTGCCTTGGGGCTGCCATTGACCAAAAGAACCTTCATCACAAACTCCCTCTGCTGTCGGTGACTTCTGCGGAGGATTATCGCACGAGCGGGCAGATGGCGTGGGGCGCGATGCCGGCCCCGAGGGCCCACGACAGGCACGCTCACCAGGTACGAGCGGGATACGGTCCAGAGGATGTTGGAGTGCGGGGCCTCGTGCGAGCAGATTGTAAGGGGTCTGGGCGGGTCGCCCTCGATGGCGAGCTTTGAGGCCTTGGAAGGCGGGCTGCTGCGGCGGCTATGGTTTATACTAAGGCGGTTGCTATCGAGTAATTCATACTTGGTTTGATTCGATTGTGAATGCGTAACTAGGATGGAAAGCAAAGGAAACTCTATGGAAACAGAGGATGCTGTTTGCTTGATGACTTCGATTGCCTTGATTGTCCTTTCAATCCAATACCGAAGAGGAAGATGGCTCTGCTCAATTGCTGGATATGATGTCACAAAAAGGGAGAGCGAGATTGATATACGCCCCTACGCAAAGCTGATTTCTTCTGTGACGTTATGGATGGGGCTGCTGTTTTTCTTGTGGGCGGTAGAGGGCTGGGTGCGCGATTGGAATACCAGCGTTTTTGAAGTTTTGGTTCTACTTCTGTTCAGCTTGGCCTCTTTGTCGTTCGTGCGGCTCGTTAGGTTTGTGTTTATGAGGCGATAGCCAGCGGAAGTGGCTGGACGACAAAATGGACCAATGCAGCCAATTGTCAATAGAATTTGATAGGCTTGGCTTAACAGATTTACTCGAGGGCATATCCGTGGCGGGGGATAGGTTCTATCTTGTTGAGCACTTATTTGCATCAGGCAAAGTAAACCAAGAGTATCGAAACGGTGCCCCCGGGCCCGCTAGGGACTGCGGGGGGGGCGTTCGGCTAACTGCGGGTACGGCCTATTTGCCCAATGTGTTCGCCCGAGATCGGAAATTAACCATCATGCGCCCCATAACGCTAGTCCAGCTTGGTGCCCGGTACTTGTGGTGCCTCTTCAAGTAGCGCTTTGAGCTCGTTCAAAATGGAAACGGGCTGTCGGTCGACGGCGTCCAGATGAAGTGTGGCCACACGAATGGGCGGCTGATATTCAAATGAGCCAAAGAGTACGGGCGACCCCAAGAACCGCTCGATTTCTTCTGCGATCGCGTCGGTCTCTTCGGGATCAAGGTCATCGAAAAGCGCCACGAACATCGGTCCGGTCGAGCGGAACAGACGGCCCTTGCCGCGCGAACAGTCCATGAGGCAGGCGGCACTTTCTGCCAAAACGCGGTCGCCCGCATCAAAGCCAAAGCGGGCATTGACCTTGGCGATGTCGTCGATTTTGATGGCGACCAGGCCTGCCTTGCGCGCCACGCGACGCATTTCGCCAATGGCGTTGACCAGGGCGTGGATATCGCCCAGGCCGGTCACGGAATCGGTCGTATCCGCCAAGCTTCGGTTGATGATAATGCCCACATACATGTTGGGCTCGGTTTCGGTGCTATCCAAGCGGTAGCCCGTACACTCGCACAGCGCATATTTACCAGCGGTATTCATGACGCGATACTGCATGTAATGGAAGTGCCACGCGCCGTTTACCACCATATCGAGCTCGCTGCGCACGTTGTCGCGGTCCTCGGGGTGAACGCGGGCGAGCCACATATCGAGCGAGTTATAGGGATGCTGGGAGGGCAGGTCAAAATCGCGCACGGCATTAATCGACCATTGCGATTCGCCGGTATCGAGGTTAAGGATAAACGGATAGCGCGTCTCGGAGCTCATGGAGATCGCTTGGAACACCCGGTCGTTGCAGGGAGGCTGATCGGCGATTGGGCGCATGGATGCGTCGTTTTCCTTCGGCTGCTGCACACGGTGCATGAGCTTGTAGCGATACATTTTGCGGTCGGCGTCCATGGTCATCTGGCGACGCGTATCGCCAGCGAGTGGGTCGACGCGCGAGCAGCCAAAGCTAAAGCTAGCGATCATGGGCGCTTTGCCGCCCGATGTTGCCTCGATAAGGTTGGTGCGCGTCCGCTCCAGGCGCTGCTCGAGTTCGGCTTCATCTGTCGTGGGGGATACGAGTACAAATTCGTCTCCACCGATACGGAACAGCAGGTCATTGGGTTCCATTGTCTCGGTGAGTGCACGGCAGATGCTCAGGATGTAGCGATTGCCCTCGGTGTGGCCAAACGTATCGTTGCAATGCTTAAGGCGATCGATATCGATATAGGCGCAGGTGAAGGGGGTGCCTTTGTGCCAAAGCAGCTCGGCATAACGGTGGAGTCCAGCACGGTTGCCAAGATTGGTGAGCGAATCGATATAGGCGCCGCGCTCAAGCAGCTCGCGTTCTTGCTGCAGGATGGCAAATGTCTTCTGTAGCTGCTCGCCGATGGCGCACAGCTCCGTGGGCAGCGCGGCAACATCGAGCTCGGCGGTCGAGACCCCGTTCGCAAGTCGCTGAAGATAAGCAATGATCGATTGCTCGCCCAGGCGATACGACTCGTTCATGATGGATAACCTCCTTGGGCACAACAGTGGTTTGCATCATATCCCCAATTCGGTTTGGATTGGGGGCATAAGTTAGCCAATGGGGACAAGCGCCCCTTCGGCGGTATCGTTTTGCGCGCGAGCGTATCAGTTTTTGTTACCGCCATCGAGCAATGCCTCAAAATCCTTTGCCTGCATGGGGCGGTAGTAGAGGAAGCCCTGAGCGTAGTGGGCACCCATTTGGAGCAGCATGTTCGCCTGCTCGTTTGTCTCGACGCCTTCGATTACAACGGGCAGATGGAGCGATTGCGCCATCTCGAGCGTTGATGAAACGATTTGCGCGCTACGGCTTTGATCGCGGTCGGTGGGCACAAACGTGCGATCAAGCTTGATGACGTCGACGTTGACGTTCTTGAGCATCGCGAGCGTAGACTGGCCGGTGCCAAAATCGTCCATGTAGGTCGAGAAACCGCGAGTGTGTAGGTCGGCCGTCAGCTTATCCACGGCCTCGGACTCTCCCGTATAAGCCGTCTCGGTGATCTCAATGCGCATGAGCTCGGGCGGTAGGTTGTATTGGGCGGCAAGCGCCCCCATATGCTCGGCGACGTCGCAGGCAAGGATATCCACGCGCGACACATTGAGCGAGATCGGAACTACGCGCAGCCCTCGATCGATGCACTCACGCAGCCACGAGGCGACGCCCTGCCAAACATATTTGTCGAGCGTCACCACAAAACCGCTTTCCTCGAGAGCGGGGATAAAGGTGGTAGGTGAAATGAGGGAGCCATCCTTGTCAATCCAGCGTGTGAGCGCCTCGGCGCCAACGATCTCGCCGGTTTCCATGTCGACCTGGGGCTGCAAGTAGTAGGTAATGCGGCCGTTTGAGAGCGCATACTGGAATTCGGTCAGCGTGCGGTGGAACGCGATTTCGTGTTCGTATTCCTCGGGGCGGAAAATGGCAATGCGCTCCTTAAAGTCGTTTTTTGCGCGCCGATTGGTAAACATGGCCTTGGCCTGCGCATCGATGGTGATTTCCTCGTTGGAGTCGATGGGGTAGACGCCCATGGACGGCCAGAAGCCCACGCCGTCATCATGCTTGGCCACGGCCTGGCGAATGCGGCTATAGATCTGATGGACGGTGTCGTGTTCAAAGGGGATGAGTACGCAAAAATCGTCTTGGCCCCAGTACCCTGCGACGCCCATGGCGGCATTCTCGATGTCCTTGAGAACCGTGCCCACATCGGCGAGTACGCGGTCGCCCTCGGCCTGTCCGTGCCATTCGTTGAACAGTCGCATGTGCCCCATATCGACGGTGGCGATACACCAGGCGCCGTTGCGCCTTGTCTCGAGAAATTCGTTGGCGCGGCGCATAAACTCGCTGGGTCGATAGAGACCCGTGAGCGGATCGATGCGTTCGGCGATGGCGCTTTTGCGCTCCACCTCGGGTATGGGGAGGCTGTCGTTGGGAACAAGCCCGCCGGCCGTGCGAATGCGACGGTCGAGTTCGCCTAAAACGGCGGCCGTTTGATTGGTCAGGTGCTCGTAAAAGGCCGGAACGACAAGACAGACGGGGGTAATAGTGTCGCCCGCGATTCGAACGGGAGCGAAAACGGCCTCTTTGAGATGTTGGATCAGTTGCTCGAATGCTTCGTGATCCAAATTGTTGCTAAGCACGACGAACTGGGCGTTGCGTGAACGGAAGACGCGACTCCTGCCGCGAGTAATCGACAGCATGCGGCCTGCGTATTCGGCGAGCATGTTGTCGACGGCCTCGGCCCCGTAGAGCTCGTTGAGCTTTGCCGTGCCGCGAACGCGCACTGCTATAAGCCCCGTCTCGCAACGGTCGCGACGGCAGGCATCGATAGCGTTGATCAGCGTGCGCTGTGTTCCGAGACCCGTGGCGGCGTCGACGGTCTCGGCAAGCGAGTGGTTGACGAGCTCGCCGACATAGAGCGAGGGGACATTTCCGTCACCGTCGATACGAAACCCGCGAGCACGGCCGAGGATGTAATCGCCGGCGGCATTGCGCACGCGGTACTGCATGACGTGACGATGTTTGGAGCCGTCATAGATTTGGTCGATGTCGTTGGTATAGGCCTCAAGGTCATCGGGATGGACACGCGTTTTCCAGTAATCGTGGCAGTTGTCTATATGCTCCGAAGGAAGACCAAGATCGCGCAAGGCGCCTTGTGACCAAAGGGTTCGATGTTTGTCCAAGTTCTCGATAAAGAAATATCGGCCTTCGTTGAGCATCGAAAGGGCGTCGAAAATGCGATCGCTTATTTCGAAGTCGTCGGTGTGGGCTTGTGCGATATTGCGTCGATCAAGGTGCACGGCATGACGTAGCTTGTAGTCGTACATGCGATGATCGGCATCGTTCGTCAAGCGATTGGGGGCTTCGCCCAGGGCGGGGTCGGCGTGTGCCACTCCGTAGCTAAACGAGTGAGGCATCTTGGAAGCGTTGTTTTCGAGCAGTACCGTTCGGCAGTGTTCCAGACGTTCGGCAAGGTCGTCCTCGGTCGCAATCGTAGATAGGATGGCGAACTCGTCGCCCCCCAGACGAAATGCCGCCTCGTCCACCTTCATATACAGTTTGAGATAGAGGCTCACCTGCAAGATATAGCGGTTGCCCTCGTCATGTCCAAAGATGTCGTTGCAGTGCTTAAGGTTATCGATGTCGATAAACGCCATGGTCACGGGCAGTTCCTGCTCCCAGAGTTCCTCTAAGGAACGGGTAAAGCCGCCGCGGTTGCCAAGTCCGGTGAGCTCGTCGGTAAAGGCGGTCCTGATCAGATCGTCCTGACGCTCCAGAAGGTCACGGATGGTCTTTTCGAGCGTTTTGGTATTATTGCTGGCGTTATCCATACTGTAAGCGGCTTTCTGAGGTCGGGGCGGATTGCGTCGGGCGAGCTCGTTGTGCACATGCGTTGCTGCTCAACGCCTTGCGTGTTTCCAAGCCCCCGCCTTGCTGCGTCGTTGGGTTTATTTGTCGGTTCGTGCTCTCGGCTGATAACTACTGAGTAGTATAAACAAGTGTATGGAATTATGTAGGGGCGCCCATGTTGCGGGCGGCCATTATTCGCCAAACGGTAACGCGACGATGTTCGATGAAAATGCGACTGAGACGATATTTGTTGATGGGTATACTTGTTCCGTTTTAAAACGCAGGAACGGAGATGGTCGCATGGCACAGTCAAATATGACGCGCACGGTGGGGCTGGCGCTCGAGGGAGGCGGCTACCGCGGTATGTATACGGCGGGCGTGCTCGACGTTTGGATGGAGCACGGTTTGACCTGCGACCATATGGTGGGCGTCTCGGCGGGCGCGGCATTTGGCTACAACTTTAAATCGCGCCAGATCGGCCGCGCCATTCGCTATAACAAGGCCTATTGCGCCGACAAACGCTATGCGAGCGTGACCAGCTGGCTGCGAACCGGCGATATGTTCAATGCCGATTTTGCCTATCACGAGGTGCCCATCGAGCGCGATCCCATCGACCTGGAGGCGTATCGCGCCTGCCCCATGCGGTTTACGTGCGTGTGCACCGATATCGAGACGGGCAAGGCCGTCTACCACGACCTGCCCTATGGCGACGAGCGGGATATCGAGTGGATCCGGGCATCGTCGGCGATTCCTGTGGCGACGCGTCCCGTTGCTATTGACGGGCATAAGTATCTGGATGGTGGCGTGGCTGATTCTATTCCCAGCGCATGGCTGTTTGCGCAGGGGTATGACCGCAATATCGTGGTACTCACGCAGCCGGCGGGCTTTGTGAAGCAGCCCAACAGCGTGATGCCCATGCTGCGGCGCGTGTTCCGTCACTATCCGGAGTTTGTTGCAGCGCTTGAGCATCGGCATGAGGTCTACAATGCCACGCTCGATGACCTGGCACGTCGAGAGGCTGCCGGGGAAATCTTTGTGGTGCGGCCGAGCGAATCGGTGAAGGTGCCGTCGCTGTGCCGCGAACCGGATGAGCTCGAGCGCATCTACCAGGTCGGCCGCCACGATGCAGAGGCGACTTTGCCGGCGTTGGAAGCGTATCTGGCGGGGTAAGGGTCGCATACGGAAAGCGCATCCCGGAATGGAGGCCCAAACTGGGATGCGCTTTCCATTGCTGAAGATATGAGGCTGCGAATCAGCTGTTCGGCCTATGCCTATGCCTGCTGCCAGGTGTCGACAAGCTCCTTGGCCGCGGCGTAGGGATCGTCGGCGCTGCAGACGGCGCTCACCACAAAGAAGCCGTCGACGCCGGTTGCCTTAAGCTGCGGCAAGTCGGCCGTCTTAACGCCGCCGCCCACCACGATGGGCACGGGGCTTGCCGCGTGGAGTGCGGCCAGGTCCTCAAAGCTCTTGGTGATGATGGAGCCATCGGCTGCGCGTCCGCAGTCGCGCTTGGTCTCGGTCTCGTGGAGCGGGCCGATGCCCAGGTAGTCGACCAGACTCATGTCGGCGGTCTTGACGTACTCGAGCATTTCCTCGCAACGGGCCGAAAGGCCCACGATGGCGTCGGGGCCCAGCAGCTTGCGACAGACCTCGACGGGAATATCGCTCTGGCCCACGTGCACGCCGTCGACCGCAATGCCCTGCTCGCGTGCGGCGAGTACGCAGTCAAGGCGGTCATCGATCAGCAAGGCGACCTGACCGGTCTTGCCGGCCTGTGCGATTGCCTGCGCGGCATCGCCGGTCAGCGCAATGATCTCGCGGGCGCTTGCCACCTTGGAGCGCACCTGAATGCAGGTAAAGCCGGCGTCGAGCGCCTGGGCCACCACATCGCCCACGGGGCGTCCGAGGGTGTTTTCGGGGCCGAGCACCAGATAGGCCGAGATATCAAGGTTGTCGCGGATGCTCATCGTGCTTCCTCCTGCTTTTTGATCTGCGCTTCCATGCGCTCGAGTTTGCCGGTCATGGTGTCGGTAAATCCAGGTCGAATATCGGCTTTGAGCACGACTTCGGTTCGGATGCCCTTGTTCGCTAACACAAAGGTCGCGTCGCGCACGACCTGCATGACCTCGTCCCAGTCGCCCTCGATCTCGGTGAACATCGAGGTGGTGCGGTTGGGAAGGCCGCTCTCGCGAATGACGCGCACGACCTCGGCGACCTCGGCGGACAGTTCATCGCCGGTGCCGCACGGGGCGATGGCCACAGCGACGAGCGTGTTCATGCCGGCATTGGTTGCGGGCTCGGACATGGCTTATGCCTCCTCGAGCTCGAGTTGGTTATCGGCGATGTCTTGGGCGGTTGCGCGGTAGAGCTCGTCGATAAAGGCGACCTTAAAGCTTGCCGGGGCATCGGCGACGGCGGCGGCACGCGTGCCGGCGACGTTGTAGACGGCGGTACCGCAGACGGCTGCCGTAAACGGATCGGCAGCGCAGGCGTACACGGCCAGCACGCCGCCCTGCGAGCAACCGCAGCCGGTAATCTTGGACATGAGCGGGCTGCCGCCGTGGGATTTGGCCACGGTCGTGCCGTCGGTAATCAGGTCGACTTCGCCCGAGACCACAACGGCGCCGCCGGTGTAGCGAGCGAGCGCCACGGCGGCATCGCGGGCGGCGTCGACCGTGTCGGTGGTATCGACACCACGTACGCGGCTCAGATCGGCCGACTCGCCCTCAAGACCCCACAGGCCGGAGAGTGCGATGATCTCGGAGGCGTTGCCGCGTACGATGGCGGGCTTGTACTGCTTGAGCTCGTTTACCAGCTGGGTGCGCAGGCTACCGATGCCCAGACCCACCGGATCGAGCACCCAGGGCTTGCCGGCGTCGTGTGCCGCCTTGGCCGCGCGGGGAATCGTCTGCTCGTAGATGGGGAAGAGCGTGCCCATGTTGAGATAGATGGCGGCGCCGCCGGCAACGAGCGCCTCGCCCTCGTCGGGCAGATAGACCATGGCGGCCGA
Organism: Collinsella sp. TM06-3; assembly: GCF_003436395.1. Classification (NCBI taxonomy): domain Bacteria; kingdom Bacillati; phylum Actinomycetota; class Coriobacteriia; order Coriobacteriales; family Coriobacteriaceae; genus Collinsella; species Collinsella sp. TM06-3. The sequence continues at coordinate 43,731 of NZ_QSPG01000012.1, forward strand.
ACCGCCCACGGCGAGCTGCGCGTTGGCGACAAAGTCGATCGTCACCGTGTTGGTGATGGAGCCGGCCATCGGATTGGTGGCTCGAATCTCCTCTACGGCCTTGACCATATGTTGCTTAAGCTGTTCCGAATCAATCACTGCACATGCCTCCTTGGCATAGAAAAGGGGCGCTGTGCATAGACAGCGCCCCTGTAAAGGCGGCATGCTCCCTACGCCAGCATTAACTGACAGGTTCAAAGGATTGGGCCCTATGCCCTCTCAGCCTTGTGGTTTGCACCGCCGGCACTCCCGCATCGAATCTGTTGTTCCCTATACTAGCGCACCTGCCAATATGGGACAGGTTTATTTTGGCAGGTGGCAACAGGGGCGCTGCATTTTCCCAGATAAAACCTGCCAAGATAAACCTGTCCCTTATTGGCAGGTCGTTACAATAGACGGGATAAAGAATGACCGAGGGGACCTTATGATCAAACTTGTTCTGACCGATATGGACGATACGCTGATTCCTGCTGGACACGATGGCGCCAGCGACTGCGCCATCGAGGGCATTCATGCCATGCAGGCGGCGGGCCTGCATTTTGGCCCGGTTTCGGGTCGCCAGCCGTCCGCGATGAGCTGGATGTTCCGCAATCGCTCCGAGTGCTTCTCGACCGGTGCGTTTTGCAACGGCCAGGTGATGTTTGTCGATGGCGAGGCGGTTGCCTCGCGCGCAACTGATAACGATGCCCTTATACGCCTGGCCGACTACCTGGAGCAAGAGACCGACGATACCTATTTGAAGGTCTACCGTCTGGGTGATGACTTTTGGGACAACGACGCCTATTGCGTGACAAGCGATCCCGAGCGTGTGCGTCGCGCCATGGAGTCAGGCGGCAACGCGTGGCTCAAGGGCGAAGAGGCTCCCTGTCGCCCTGTCGTTGACGATGCCCCGGTATACAAGGCGAATATCTGGAGTGCCCGTTCGCGCGAGGAGCTCGCCGAGCTGCGCGAGCGTGTTGCCGCCGAGGTGCCGGAGCTCTCGCTCGTGTTTCCCAACAACCGCGTGCGCCTGTTCGACGTTCTTCCGACCGGCTGGGACAAGGGCTGTGCTGCGCTGGAGCTGGCGCGCGCTTTGGGCCTGACGCCCGACGAGGTGGCCGTATTCGGCGATTCCGATAACGATTTGCCCATGATCGATGCCGTTCCCAATTCCGTTGCAGTCGCCAATGCCAACGAGGCCGTCACGGCTGCCGCGCGCTGGCATATCGGCGCTGCGGCAGATGATGCGGTTGCCGGGGCTCTGCATCAGATTGCCGCCTGCGCCGCGACGGGGGAGATGCCGTCGTTTATGCGTCAGATGGACGCGACGGGTTTCGACGTCACGAACGTCTAGGGAGAAAGCCATGAAGCTCCAGCAGCTCAGATATGTCGTCAAAGTTGCCGAATGCGGCAGCATCACCGAGGCCTCGCGCCGGCTCTTTGTGTCGCAGCCTTCGATTACCGCGTCAATTCGCGATCTCGAAAACGAGATGGGTGTACACATCTTTGAGCGCACCAACAAGGGCGTCATTGTGTCCGAGGAAGGCGAGACCTTCTTGGGCTACGCGCGCCAGGTGCTCGACCAGGCCGACCTGCTCGAGGGCAAGTACAAAGGCACGTCCGAGCAGGTGCCGCACTTTAGTGTGAGCTGCCAGCATTATTCCTTTGCCGTTAATGCATTTGTCGATGTGATCCGCGAGTTCGATGCCGCGCGCTACGACTTTACCCTGCGCGAGGAGCAGACCCACGAGATTATCGAGGACGTCGCGCATATGAAAAGCGAGCTCGGCATCCTGTATCTGTCGGAGCACAATCGCGAGGTCATCGAGCGCATGCTGGCGGCCAACGAGCTCGTATTCGAAGGACTCTTCTGCGCTACGCCGCATGTCTTTGTGTGCTCCGACCATCCGCTGGCGGGTCGCTCGAGTGTGACGCTCGAGGACTTGGAAGACTACCCGTTCCTGTCCTATGAGCAGGGCAGCTACAACTCGTTTTACTATTCCGAGGAGCTGACCTCGACCTTTGAGCGCCGCAAGAATATCCGCGTGCGCGACCGTGCGACGCTGTTCAACCTAGCTATGGGCCTTAACGGTTACACGGTGTGTTCGGGCGTGATCAGCCATGAACTTAACGGCCCCGGCATTATCTCCATTCCGCTCGATGTAGACGAGTACATGGAGATCGGCATCATCACGCGCAAGAACACGACGCTTACGCGCTACGGGCAGGCCTATATCGAAGCGATTCGTCAGCACATCTAGACTGCTGCGTTCTGCACGGGTCAAATCTCTTTATGGCAGTCCCAACTAATATAGGAAGCATCTATATCAAACTGTTATAAACGCATATTTTACGATGTCCATATGAGCGCTCATACTCTGTCCCAGTAAAGCAACCAATGCAAAGGGAGATATCTATGAGCACTTTGATTCAACCGAACGCGCCGTTTCGTGCCGATATCGTCGGCAGTTTTCTTCGTCCGCAGGCTGTAAAGGACGCCCGTGCCGTCTATGTCGCGGGTAAACTCGACGCTTCCGGCCTTAAGGCCGTCGAGGACGAGGCCATCCGCGACTTAGTGGCCAAGCAGAAGGCTGCCGGCCTGCAGGTGATTACCGATGGCGAGTTCCGCCGCAGCTACTGGCACCTCGATTTTATGTGGGGCCTCAACGGCATTGAGCGCCGCGCCTCGCGCACGGGCTACATGTTCCACGATGAGGAGACTACCGCCGACACCGCCGTGGTAACCGGTCCCATTAGCGGTGAGAATCATCCGTTCGTCGAGCACTTCAAATTTATCAAGTCGCTCGAGGGAGAGGGCCAGGTCGCGCGCCAGACCATTCCGGCGCCGATCCAGACGTTCTCCGAAGTCACACTCGACCGCTGCGATGGCCAGCAGGAGAGTCTGCACGCCGTCTACAAGACCGACGAAGAACTCGTCGATGCCATTGCCGCAGCATACCGCACCGTGATTGCTGACCTGTATGCCGCGGGCTGCCGCAACATCCAGTTTGATGACTGCACCTGGGGCATCTACTGCGATACCGACTTTGTGTCCAAGACTGGCATGAGCCCGGTTGACCTGCAAAGGGTGAGCGAGCTGGGCGTGGCGCTCAACAACGCCGCCATCGAGGACAAGCCCGACGACCTCGTCATTAACACGCACGTGTGCCGCGGCAACTACCACTCTACCTATGCTTTCGAGGGCGGCTATGACCCCATCGCGCCGTACCTGTTTGCACATGAGGATGTCGACGCATTCTACCTGGAGTTCGATACGCCGCGCGCCGGCGGTTTTGAGCCGCTCAGCTACGTTGCCCCGGGCAAGAAGGTCGTGCTGGGCTTGGTGACCACCAAGGCCGCAGAGCTCGAGAACGAGGATGTTATCGTCGAGCGCATCCGCGAAGCCGCAAAGTACGTGCCGCTCGAGAACCTGTATCTGTCTCCCCAGTGCGGCTTTGCCAGCTGCGAGATTGGCAACAAGCTGACCGAGGACGAGCAGTGGGCAAAGATCGCCCTGGTCAAACGCATCGCCGAGCGCGTTTGGAAATAGCGGTAACGTTTGCAGGTGACGGCGCGTGCGAGACATGGTGCATCGCGTACAATGGTTCGGATCGTATCGTTCGGGCAGGTTATCCGATATGCCCGATCGCCCTTCCATTCGAAAGGACATCCATGTCCCAGTCTTCGACGCCCGCCGTCACCGATGCCATCTACGACGCATCGTCGCTCGGCCGCCCGCGCATGTTTTTGCTCGGCCTACAGCACCTGTTTGCCATGTTTGGTGCCACGGTGCTGGTGCCCGTGCTCACCGGTCTCTCGGTTTCGGCAACGCTTTTGTTTGCCGGCTTGGGCACGCTGCTGTTCCACTTCCTGTCGCGCGGTAAGGTGCCGGCATTTTTGGGCTCATCGTTTGCCTTTATTGCCGGTTATGCCGCCATCGCGCCCAACTGCGAGGCCGAGCTTTTGCCCTACGCCTGCCTGGGCGTTGCCTGCGCCGGTCTACTCTATCCGGTACTTGCGGCACTCTTCCGCGCGTTTGGCGCCAAGCGCGTCATGCGCTTCTTCCCGCCGGTGGTGACCGGTCCCATCGTCATTTCCATCGGCTTGATTCTGGCGAGCTCCGCTATTGCCAACTGCCAGACCAACTGGCTTGTGGCTGTTATTGCCGTTGCCGTTATCGTGATCTGCAACATTTGGGGTCGCGGCATGGTTAAGATCGTGCCGATCCTGCTGGGCGTCGTGGTGAGCTATGCCGTTGCCGCCGCGTTGGGTGAGGTCGATTTTTCGGGCGTTGCCGCCGCGCCGTGGGTCGGTCTTCCCATCGTGTGGGACAACACCGTGTTTGCACTCTTTGGGCCGCAGTTCGATAGCGGCCTTGCCACGACCGCCATCATCACCATCATGCCGTTGGCCTTTGCAACCATGATCGAGCATATCGGTGATATCTCCGCTATTGGCTCCACCTGCGAGCGTAACTACATTGCCGATCCCGGCCTGCATCGCACGCTGCTCGGCGATGGTCTCGCTACGATCCTGGCTTCGCTCTTTGGCGCTCCGGCCAACACCACGTATGGCGAGAACACCGGCGTGCTCGCTCTGACGCGCGTGTTCGACCCGCGCGTGATTCGCATTGCCGCGTGCTGCGCCATCGTGCTTTCCTTCTGCCCCAAGTTCGCTGCCGTGATCGCCGCCATGCCGCCATGCGTTATCGGCGGCGTGTCGCTCGTACTCTACGGCATGATCAGTGCCGTAGGCGTGCGCAACCTCATTGAGAACCAGGTCGATTTCCAGAACAACCGCAACGTGCTGGTGGCCGCTCTTGTGCTCGTGCTTTCGCTCGGCATCGCGTACAGCACCGCCGGCGCCATCGTGTTGGAGCTGGGCGGCGTGACGATTTCGCTTTCGGGTCTTGCCGTGGGTTCGCTGGTGGGTATCGTGCTCAATGCGATTCTGCCGGGTAATGACTTTGAGTTTGATGTCTCGGAACTCGAAGGGTCTGCCGAATAGCAGCTGTGTCCAACTCAGTTAAAAAGCCGGCCATGCGTCCGATGCGCATGGCCGGCTTTTTAGTGCGCAAGAACCCAGTGGATGCCACGCGCCATGCGCAGGTCGGTTTGGGCAAAGTGGTTGCCGGGGTTGAGTTCCAGTGTTGTGAGGATGCCGCGCTCAACGAGCAACGTTTCCATTGCGCGCGTGTCGTCAAGTACGTGCCGCATCATGCGGTTGGGCGTCTTGGTTTCCTTTTTGCCGAGTGACAGATAGACGGCCTGCGGGTTGCCGGCAAAAGGGGTCGTGCTGGCGCGATCGACAAAGTCGGGAAACCACAACGACCCCGATGCGCTTGCGGCGCGGCTAAAGGCGTCGGTTTGCCAGAGGGCCCAAAGCGAAAAGAGACCCGCCAGCGAATAACCGGCAATGCCACGCCAAGCAGGTGGCTGTGGGAGCGATAATTCGACCTTTGGGATTATCCGGTTCAGTAACTCATCAAGAAAACCGGCAGCTTGGCCGCCGAAAGGCTCGGCATCGCGCACGGTCCCGTCGCATTCCCAGGGACTCAGCTCGCGATTCCAATCGAGCCCGCCAATGGCGACAAGGGTGAACGGTGGACAGCCGAGCTCTCGGCAGCGTTCATAAACCTCCGTGCCGTCGCCCATGACCACGGGAAGATAGATGACTGGTGCGCTTTCGGCATGCTGTGCATGAACGGTTATCTGCTTTTGATGCGCTTCCATGACGGGCTTCTCTCGGCGTTGTGATATCGACGGCCCCCATTGTCGCACGCCGGCTCATGCAGGTTGGGCTAGACCAAAGACAATCTCGTGCATACCCTGCGGACGCATATGGAAAACGCCACCGCCGGAGGGGAGCTCGGCGGTGGCGTTGTTAAACGGTGCTGGGACTCGGAGCCTTCGCGGGAGCTGCCATGTGCGCAGAGGCGTCTAAGAGCGCTTGCGGCTCGCCATGGTGCCTGCGGCGATAGCGGCTGTTCCCGCAAGGACGGTTGCCACGATGGCCGCACCCGAGGTGTCGCCGGTTGCCGCGAGCACGCCGGTAGTCTTGGCTTTCGTGATTGAAGCCGCAACGGCCTTGGTCGGCTTTGAGCCCTCAGGCTTGGGGTTCTGCTTGGACTCCGCGGGCTTGCTTTCTGCGGGCTTGGTCTCGTCGGGCTTGGGGTCTTCCGGCTTGGCTACCTCGGGAGGTGCGATGACCATGCTCTTGGCGACAGCTTCGTTATAGGGGGAGTCGATCACAGCGTCGCCCGTGCCGATGGCTTGGCCTGCCTCGTAGATGCCGTCACGGAGCTTGCGATAGTCAATGACCTTGCCGCCTTCGGGCGTCTGGATGGCGGCGTTCTCAATCTTGATGGTGCCGATTGCCTTGCCGTCAGCGCTCATGGCACGGGCAAAGATTGCCGCTGTATCTCCTTCGGCCGTTACCTTGCTGCGGATGATCGAGATGACTGCGGGTGTGACGCCCTCGCTGGTCTGGGCGATGATGCCGATGTTCTCGCCTTGGGGCTCGGGGCTCGTCTCGCCATCTTGGTTTTCGCTGTAGGGGATGGGGCCGTCGCCGTTCTCGACATAGCGGGCTATGGCCTTGACAACGGAGTCGCTGATGTAGATGTGGCCACCCTCCTCGTTGGGTCGATCGCTTCTGGTGGAGAATGCAGCCGAAACCTCGCCTTCCGCAAACGCGTCCACGGTGGAGCCGTTCTTGACGACGATATCGTCTGGGTAGGTGAAGAGGGCAATGGCGCTACCGTATCTGCCTTTACTTGCGCGGACTGTCACGTTTGCATGATCGAGGGTGATGCCCTTGTGGGCATAGACGCCATATTCAACACCGTTTACGTTGAGGGAGGCGTTTGTGGCTGCGAGGCTGCCCTTGGCCTCGACGGCAGCGTCTTTCTCGGAGCTTGCCTTGACCTGGCTGCCGTCCGAGATGTTGATATTGCCGCCGCTCCAAAGGGCCTCACCATCAGCTGAGCTTGCCTCGACCGTCCCGCCACCCTTGATGGTGAGGTTCTTGTCGGTTCCAATACCCTTGTCCTCGGTAGTCCTGGCGGTGACGGCTCCGCTGTCGTCAATCGTGATATTACCGTTTGCCCTGATGCCATCCGATGCACCCGTGGCGTTGACGTTGCCCGAACCTTTGATAGCGAGATCACCCCCGGCATTTATGGCGTCAAACCCAGTGCTCGTGGCGTTGACGGATCCGGCTCCGTCGATGTTGATATTACCCGTGGAGAGGATAGCGTCCTCAGTAGATGTCACGCTGAGCGTGCTGCCCGCGTCGCCTTGGATATTGAGCTCGGCGTTCTCGTTAGTGCCATGAGAAACGTTGATGCCTTCGATCCATTCGGCAGTGACGATGTTGGTCCCCGAGTAATTCACGTTGAGCTTGCCTGCGGCCTGGATCTCGCCGCCGTTATAGTTGTTGAGCTTCAAGTCGTCGGCGCCGTCCCACGACCAGGTACCGGCCTCGTCGCTCGCCGCGGTGTTGTACTTGTTGCCGCCGACCTTGACCCATTCCGCCGCGAGCGAGACGCTCGGCATGAGCAGCGAGCTCACCGTGAGCGCGCACACGGCGCCTACGACGATGCGGCGCGTCACGCGGCGCCAGCTGCCGTGCGCGAGTCCTATGCGACGGCGAACGTCGGGTTCGGCAACATGGGTTCCGGCGGTAGTGTCATTGCGTTTGGGGGTCGTGAACAAGGCTGCCATGGTTGCTCCCGTTCTCATAGGGCCTATACGGCTAGATTCAGCGTATCTGCTGGATGTTGCCGGCGGTAGTGCCGTTTGGAGGGCAAAATGTCCAAAATCCGGAAGAGGAATAAGCTGCGCACCTACGCGTTGTCGGGCATTAATCACAAAGCGCGGAGCCGCTTGTTGCGACTCCGCTCGCGTGTGCGCCATACGAGTGCAAACAGGAAACGCCACCGCCGGAGGGGAGCTTGGCGGTGGCGTTGCTAAACGGCGTGCGGACTAGGCGTATTCGGGGGTGCCGCCCCGTGCGTTAAAGATCGAGGCGTCTATGCACGCTTGCGACTCACCGCGGCGCCGGCGGCGATGGCGGCTGTTCCCGCAAGGGCGGCTGCCACGATGGCTACGCTCGAGGCGTCGCCGGTTGCCGCGAGCTTGCCGGTGGTCTTGGCTCCCGTGGCTGCAACTGCAACGGTCTTGGTTGTCTTCGTGCCCTCGGACTTGGAACCCTCGGGCTTGGTCTCGCCTGGCTTCTCCTCGGGTTTGATCTCCTCGGGAGGCACGATGACCGTGCTCTTGGCGACAGCTTCGTTATAGGGGGAGTCGATCACAGCGTCGCCCGTGCCGATGGTTTGACCCGCTTCGTAGATGTCGCCGTTGCTGAGCTCTTCTTTGTTGCGATAGTCAATGACCTTGCCGCCTTCAGGCGTCAGGATGGTGGAGCCTTCGATTTCGATGGTGCCGATTGCCTTGCCGTCCGCGCTCATGGCAAGGGCGAAGATCGCCGCCGTGTCTCCTTCGGCAGTGACCTTGCTGCGGACGATCGAAATAGTCGCGGGCGTGATGCCCTCGCTGGTCTGGGCGAAGATACCGATGTTCAGACCCCTAGGCTCAGGGATGACCTCGCCGCTTTGGTCGTTGCTGTAGTGGTCAGGGCCGTCGCTACCGGACTCGACATAGCGGGCTATAGCCTTAACAACGGAGTCGCTGATGTAGATGTGTCCGCCCGCGTCGTTGAGCTGGTGGTTTCTGGTAGAGATTGCAACCGAGAATTCGCCTTCCGCGAACGCGTCCACGATGGAACCATTCTTGATGACGATGTCGTCCCCGTCAGTGATGAGGGCGATGGCCTGGCCGCCGCTCGCGCTTGTGCGGACCGTTACGGTCGCGTGATCGAGTATAGCGCCCTTGCAAGCATAGACGCCATATTTAACACCACTTGCGTCAAGGGAGGCGTTCGTGACCGCGAGACTGCCCTCAGCGTTGACGGCAAGATCTCCCTCGGAGTTCGCCTTGACCTGGCTGCCGCCCGAGATGTCGATGTTGTCGTCAGCCCAAATCGCCGCTTCTTCTATCGAGCTTGCTTCTACCTTGCCACCGCCTTTGATGATCAGGTCACTGCCCGCGGCGACGCCGTAACCTTCGCCTCCTTTAGCGATCACTGTACCAGAGGAATCGATGGTGGTCTTGCCCTTGGATTGGATGCCTTCGGTACCGCCCGTTGCATTCACGGTGCCCGAGCCTGTGATAGAGAGATCGCCCTTTGCCTCAATTCCGTCGGAATTAGTGCTTGTGGTGTTCACAGTGCCTGGGCCAGAAATGGAAAGGTCACCTGTTGATTTAATTGCATCGGCCTCGGCTGTCACATTGAGCTCATCCGTGCTATTCGAGCTCGTTATGTTCAACTCTGCTTTCTGGCTAGTGCAATCCTGCGCCTTGATGGCGGCCCCGGTGTAATCGGGCTCGGTTTTCACGGTGTTCTTGCCCTCGTAGGCAATGTTGAGCTTGCCCGCAGCCTTGATCGCACCGCCGTCATAGCCGTTGAGCTTCATATCGTCGGCGCCGTCCCAGCTCCAGGTGCCGGCGGCGTCTCCCGTGGGCCCCGCGGCCGCTTCATGGCGGACGCCGCCAACGTCCACCCACTCCGCCGCGAGCGAGACGCTCGGCATGAGCAGCGAACTTACCGTGAGCGCGCAGGCCAGGCCGCAGACGATGCGGCGCGTCACGCGGCGCCAGCTGCCGTGCGCGAGCAGCGTGCGACGGTGCACGTCGGGCTCGACAAAATGGGCTCCTGAGGTTTTATCATTGCGCTTGGGGGTCGTGAACAAGGTGGCCATGGTTACTCCCATCCTCATAGGGCCTATGCGATTACGCCCAGCATATCTGCAGGATGTAGCCGGCGGTAGTGCCGTTTGGAGGGCAAAATGTCCAAAACTTGGGAGGCAATACATCGCGCGTCCGTGCGGTGCCTGGCTTTAAAAGAAAAGCGCGGAGCCGCTCGATGCGACTCCGCGCTTTGGTGTTCTGCTTTGGCAGCTTTGCCGTTACGCTACAAAGAAGTAGACGAGGAAGGCAAGGGCTGCGATCCACATGAGCGGCTTGATCTTGGATGCCTCGCCCTTAAAGAGCGCGACGACCACGTAGGCGATAAAGCCCAGACCAATGCCGGCAGAGATGGAGTAGGTGAAGGGCACGCCGGCGACAATCATGAACGCCGGGAAGCCCTGCGACACGTCGGACCAGTCGATCTCGGAGGCCTCGCTCATCATGAGGTAGCCGACGTAGACCAGAGCACCGCAGGTGGCGGCGCTGGAAACGATGGTGACGATGGGGGAGAAGAACGCGGCGAGAATGAACAGCACGCCGGTGGTGACGGAGGTGAGGCCCGTGCGGCCACCGTCGGCAGCGCCAGAGGTGGACTCGACGAAGGTGGTGATGGAGGAGACGCCCATAAAGCCACCGGCAGCAGCGGCCACGGAGTCGACGACCAGGATGGGACGGATGTCCTCGACATTGCCGTCCTCGGTCAAGAACTCGCCCTGCTTGGCGACGGCCATCGCGGTGCCCATGGTGTCGAAGAAGTCGCTCATGAGCAGCGAGAAGGCAACGACGAGCAGCATCGGGTCGGTCAGGACCTTCACGATGGCAAGGTTGCCGTCGGCAGTGCTGGCAAACGGGGCGCCGAAGGTCGAGAAGTCGAGCGGTGCGATGAGGCCCTCGGGCGCATGGGTGACGCCCAGCGGGATTCCGGCGATAACGGCGACGATGATGCCGATGAGCAGCGAGCCCGGCACGTTGCGGGAAGCCAGGGCAACCGTCACGACGATGGAGATGATGCCGACGATAAAGGTGGGGGAGGCGATGTCGCCCAGGCCGACGAGCGTACCGGCGCCAGCGGTGATGATGCCGGCGTCGCACAGGCCGATCATGGCGATAAACAGGCCCAGACCCACCGAGATGGCGTGGCGCAGGACCACGGGGATGGCGTCCATGATGGCCTCGCGCAGGCCGCAAAGGACGAGCAGCAAGATGACGATACCCTCGAGGAAGATAACGCTCATGGCGACGTGCCAGTCACCGCCGCACATGGTGGTGGTGATGCCCGCGATCATGGCGTTGATGCCCAGGCCTGAAGCGCAGGCGAGCGGGCGGTTTGCGAAGATGCCCATGCAGATGGTCATGATGCCGGCGCCCAGGCAGGTGGCGCAGGCGAGCGCTCCCGCATCAATGCCAGCGCCCGAGAGCACTGCGGGGTTGACGGCGATGATGTAGGCCATCGCCAGGAATGTTGTCAGTCCAGCGCGAAGTTCGGTCCCGATTGTGGACTTGCGCTCACTGACGTGAAAAAGTTCGTCCATGCATACCCTTTCCTTGTTCGGCCCCGAGTTTAGGCCGATTGACACGAACTCACTTACTATATCGTCTTTACAACCTTGCTGTTCCTCGCATGTTGATGTTCGGCGCTTTGTAACAGACGGACGGTATTTATCGCATGAAAATGTGTGGGTACCGTATACTTAAGCGGTTACAACAACCCCTATGGAGGAACGTATGATTAAAGAGCTTTGCCACGACGAGGCTATCCTGTCCCAGCGTTGCGAGGTTGCGACCGTCGAGGACGAGTCGGTTGCTCAGGACCTGATCGATACCATCAAGTCGCTCGACGATGCCGGCTGCCTTGCCGCTAACCAGATTGGCGTTACCAAGAAGGTCTGCGTCTACCTGGACGACGCCGGCGAGCCCCACGTGCTCTACAACCCCCGTCTGGTGTTTGGCCTGGGCGCCAGCAAGATGGAGGAGAGCTGCCTGACGCACGAGGGGGTCACCAAGTCCACGCGCTATATCAAGTGCAAGGTTGCCTTTGACCAGATCGTCGATGGCAAGATGCGCGAGCGCAAGCAGGACTTTGTGGGCTTCGAGGCGCAGATGATCCAGCATATGATCGATCACTGTCTTGGCAAGCTTGTCTAGGGCGACCACAGCACCGCACTTCGTCGTTTTTGGTCCGGGCGTGACATTGTTGTCATGTCCGGGCTTTTGTGTTTAGCGCCTTTTTGTTTGGTGACAATGAACTTAGCAAGAACGTAAAGCTAGGAGGCGCTATGTGTACGAGCATTCGATTTACCGATAATTCCGGCAACATGTATCTGGGCCGCAACCTCGACTGGAGCTTTGACTACGGCCAACAGGTTCGCGTGATGCCGCGCGGGTTTCACATTCCGTATTCGTTTATCGACGACACGACAGCGGCACACGCGGTGATCGGTATGTGCATCGATTACAAGAACTACCCTATGTTCTTCGACTGCGGCAACGATGCGGGCCTCGCCGTGGCAGGTCTCAATTTCCCGGGTTATGCCGAGTATGCCGAGGACCCTGTCGACGGCAAGACCAATATCGCGGCCTATGAGTTTCCCCTGTGGGTGGCAGCGACGTTCTCGACGGTCGATGAGGTCGAGGCCGCGCTGCGCGACACGGTGATTGTCGCCAAATCTGCCGGAGAGGGGCTGGGCGTGTCGCTGCTCCATTGGATTATCGGCGACAGCCAGCGTAGCATCGTGGTCGAGATGATGGCTGACGGCCTGCATGTATACGACGATCCGGTCGACACCCTTGCCAATCAGCCCACCTTCCCGTGGCATATGGAAAACCTACGCACTTATATCACCGCCACAAGCGATTTTCCGCAGACGGCGACGTGGCGTGGCGCCGAGCTTAAGCCCTATGGAGCCGGTGCCGGCATGCGCGGCATTCCCGGCGACTGCTATTCGCCGAGCCGTTTTGTAAAGGCAGCGTACCTCAACGCCAATTACCCGCAAAAAGACAGCGAGACCGAAAACGTCGTCCGCATGTTCCGTTCACTCGAGGGCGTGGTGATGATTGAGGGGGCGTCCAGGATGGGCGATGGCAAGTTCGAGAAGACTATCTATACCGGATGCTTTAGCGCGCGCACAGGCAATTATTACTACGCGATGTATGAGGATCCGTCGATTCGCTACGTGAGCCTGATGGATGCCGAGGGCGCGAGCCCCGATAGGCTTGTGGTTCCCGAGCCGCGTCGTTCGTAGCCGAGGGCTTTACTGAAATGCAAAGCGCCCCTGCATCTCCTGTGAGGTGCAGGGGCGCTGTCGTTGATGCGCGACGTCGCTAGAAGTTGGCGTCGTTGAGCTGGGCGCTCTCGAGGCCGTCGAGCAGTTGCTGTTCGGGCGTATCGGCGACGCTCTCGAGCAATTCGGTGGGATCGACGTTCATGTCCCTACCGGCCTCGTTGCCGTTGACCAGGTCGTCCGAGAAGATATCGACTTCCATTTCCTCGGCTTCTTCGATCTGGACCTCGAGCGGCACATGGGTGCGTACGAGTTTGACCGCCGGACGCATGCGGGCAAAGAGAGGCACGTACTCGATGATGATCGCCGAGTTCTCAAGACCGTACCAGCGTGCCGGGCTTCCGCAGGCGCGGCGGACGGCGTACTTGATGGCCATCACGCGGTGGTCGTTGCGGTTGATGTCCGTTTCGGGGGCAAGCATCTTGCGCAGCATGCAAAAACGGAAGTCGCCCACGTTGCCGCGTGTCTCGTAGATGGAGTAGGTGTGATGCTGCGGTGGCAGCTCACCCGATGTCATCAAGTCGCCAACGATCTGACGCAGATAGGCGTTGATGCGCTGGTTGACCTTAAAGCCCAGGTCCAGGCGCACGCGGAACAAAAAGTCCGTGCCAAAGGTCTCGACGGAATACTCGTGCGTATAGGGCTCGTCGGTAACGTGCACGTTGATGAACCAATATGCCTTGGCGCGCTTGGGGTGCTTGTCCAGGATGGAATAGAGCACGTCGCGGTCGAGCGTGAGCGGGTCGGGGCTGTTGGTGAGGAACACCAGATTGTCGGCGAGCACGGGGTAGGTCTCGTCGTTGCGCAGGCGGTTGAGCTGATCGATGTACTTGGAGACGGGCAGCAGGATCGTCTGCGTGCGCTCGATGGCGGTGCCGCGGCGCCACACGTACATAAGGCCAAACAGCAGCGAGGCCAGGAAGATCATCACATAGCCGCCGTCAAAGAACATGGTGAGGCACGAGGCAAAGAAGCAGAGCTCGATGGCGCCAAAAAGCAGGGCAAAGACGCAGGCGCCCAGCTTGTGCTTGAGGATGCCGGCGATATAGCTCGTCAAAAGCGTCGTGGTCATGAGCATAGTCACGGTGATGGCGAGGCCGTAGGCGCTCTCCATGCGCTCGGAGTTTTGGAACAGCAGCACGATGAAGATACAGCCGACCCACATGATGTTGTTGACGAGCGGAATATAGAGTTGACCCTTGGTGTCGCTGGGGTAGTGGATGCGCAGATGCGGCATAAGGTTGAGACGCGTGGCCTCGGATACCAGCGAGAACGAGCCGGTGATAAGCGCCTGCGAGGCGATGATGGCCGCTACGGCCGATAGCACGATGGCAAAGGGGCGCAGGGGCTCGGGAAGCATCATGTAGAACGGGTTGACGATGTCCATCGCGAGCATCTGGGGATTGGAGTTGTTGGCGAGCAGCCAAGCGCCCTGACCCAGATAGTTAAGGATGAGGGCCGCCTTTACGAACGGCCAGGATGCGTAAATGTTAGCCTTGCCCACGTGACCCATGTCCGAATAGAGCGCCTCGGCGCCGGTCGTCGACAGGAAGACGAAGCCGAGCACCATGATGCCCGAGTGGTTGATGGGCGAGAACAGGAACATGATGCCGCGGATGGGGTTGAGTGCGCGCAAGATGGACAGGTTGCCGAGCATGTTGAACAGGCCGGCGCCCGCCAGGAACAGGAACCATAGCGTCATGAGCGGGCCGAAGAGCTTGCCGATTGACGAGGTGCCGGCGCGCTGCATGGCAAATAGGCCGCAGATAATGATGATGGTAATAATGATGACGTTGGTCTGGCCGTCGCCCAATAGCGCGTGGCCCCACTCGATGGTGCGCAGACCCTCGATGGCTGTGGTGACCGTGACGGCGGGGGTGAGGATGCCGTCGGCAAGCAGCGCCGCACCGCCGATCATGGCGGGAAGGATCAGCCACGGCGCCACTTTGCGCACGAGACTGAACAGGGCGAAGATACCGCCCTCGTTGTGGTTGTCGGCCCTCATGGCGATTAGCACGTACTTGACCGTGGTTACGAGCGTCATGGTCCAGATGACGAGCGAAAGCGCGCCCAGGATCATGTCCTCGCTGACGGTACCGATGCCGCCGTTGTTGGCGACGATTGATTTCATGGTGTACATAGGGCTCGTGCCGATGTCGCCATAGACGACGCCGAGCGTTACGAGCAACATACCAGCAGAAAGGGGAATGGCTCCATGCCCGCTCTGTCCGTGCTGGTCTTGGAGGTTTGCCTCCAGTTTGTTGTGTGCCACGTGGACTCCCTTAGACATCCGGTTATCTGTCTAGGGCAGATAACCTTTATGCCATCTTTATACATATAAGAGCAGTTTGGCACATCGGGGTGTTTTAGACAATAATCCCCATCTGGGGATTATTCATGTACGCAGGTAGCATTTCAAAACAGGGGCGCACCGGCTGTATGGTCTTGCTGCAATGTGATAACCACGGACGCGCCCCTGCTTTGAAACTGAAGAGGGGCTTTTAGGCGCGTGCTGCTTGGGCGATGCTTGCTTTGGTGTCTGCGCGTTTGCCGGCGACTTCGCAAAAGATCGCGCCGCCGATGATCAACGCGGCGCCCATGAGGCGGATGGGCGTCATGGTCTCTCCCAAAAGGGCAACGGAGAACACGACGGCCGAAAGCGGCTCGAGGTAGCCGACGACCGCGACGGTCTGGACGGGCAGCTTGGCGACGGCACTAAAGTAGAGCAGGCAACCGATGCCGGTGTTGACGACGCCGAGCATGGCGACGGCGCCCCAATCGATGCCGGCGGCAATGCTGGGGGAGAGGAACGAGGGGGCACCTTGCGTGAAGAGCGTAAGGATCAACGCGGTTACAAAGGCGGCGCTCACCTGGAGCGTGGAGTTCTCGAGGCCTTCGATGTGTGGCGCACCCTTGCTAGCGATGACCATCAAGGCGTAGCAGAAGGCCGAGGCGATGCCGCAAGCGATACCCGCAATGGGCATATTGCCGCCTAGACCTTGCGCCGCAATGAGAAAGGCGCCACAGGCAACGGCGATAAACCCGGCGATTTTGCCGCCGGTCAGCTTTTCGCCAAAAATGAGCGGGGAGAGGGCCATAACGATGATGGGGCCGCAGTAATACAACAGCGAGGAGATGCCAACGCCGATCGTCTGATAGGCGCGGAACAGGAAAATCCAGCTGGCGCCCAGCGCGGCGCCCGAGACGATGAGCGCTGCGGCCTCGCGGGGGCGAGACGGAGCCTGCAGGTTATGGCGCTTGGTTATGAAGAGGATGGCGGCAAGGGTGAGAGCGCCCAAAAACGTGCGCAACAGTACGATATCGGAGCTCGGCAGCGCGATGGCAGCGGCGATGATGCCGTTGGAGCCAAACAATAGCAATGCTGCTAAGTACGTAAACAGTCCGTTGTTCATGTGCTGACATCTCCTCTATATCCGAGCATGTTCACTATGGGTGAGGTGGCTTTAGAAGAAAAGCGAATATAATGCATGGATAACATGACAAAAACTCATGTAAAGGTGGAGGGATGCCGTGGAAACGAATATTCAAAAGATGCAAGTGCTGCTCGAGACGGTGCGTGCCGGCAGCTTTACGCATGCTGCAGAGCGGCTGAGCTATTCGCAGTCGGGCGTGAGCCGCATGGTGGGCGACCTTGAGGCAGACTGGGGTTTTAAGGTGCTTGATCGCGGCCGCGAGGGCGTGGTGCTTTCTGCCGACGGGCGGCAGGTCATGCCGGCAGTCGAGGCGTTATGCGAAGAGTTTGGCCGCCTGCAGCGACGCGTGGACGAGATGCGGGGGCTCATGCGTGGCAAGATCTGTATCGGTACATTCTCGAGTGTGGCGACCCATGTACTGCCGCCGGTGATCGCGCGGTTTCGCGCTGATCACCCGGATGTCGATTACGAGCTGCTGATGGGTGATTACTCCGAGATTGAGCAATGGGTGGCGGAAGGCCGCTGCGACCTGGGCTTTATTCCGCGCGAGCCACGCGGCGCCGGCATGGCGTCGCGGCCGTTGGTGCAAGACGAGCTGATGGCCGTGGTGCCAGCGGACTCCTCGCTTGCCACCGCGGAGGTCGTTTCCCTTGCCGATTTGGCCAACGAGCAGTTTATTCTTCTGGAACGCGGTAGCGACGACGAGATTACGCCGCTGTTTCGCCGCGCGGGTCTGGCGGTGCGTTCTAAGCTATCGACCTGGGATGATTATGCGATTATGGCCATGGTCGAGGACGGTCTGGGCGTGAGTATTCTTCCGGCGCTCATCTTGCGCCGCTGTCAGTTCGATGTCGCCGTGCGTCCGCTCGAGGGACATCCCCATCGGCAGATCAACGCGATATATCGCACGGCTGACGTTTCGCTTGCCGCCGCTCGATTCCTTGAATATCTCTAAACGCGTGCGCGTCATTGTCCGCCTTGGGCAAATCTCGGAGTTCGGTACGTTTTCTTGTGAAATTGAACTTCCGAATAAGGTACGGCGCTATACTGCTGCCTAAATTGAACTTAGGTTCAATTCGTGTTCTATAAATTGAACTTTGCCAGCAAGGAGGTTCCTGTGGCCCAAGAGACGTTTAGCGATCGCCTGCGACAGACTATGTCCGATCGCGACGTTCGCCAGTCGGACGTAATCCGCGCATCGGAGATGCTCGGCAAAAAACTCGGCAAGAGTCAGATGAGCCAATATGTGAGCGGCAAGACGATCCCGCGGCGCGATGTGGCAGAGCTACTCGCCCGTATTTTGGAGGTTGATGTTACCTGGCTGATCGCCGGTGACGCCGATCAAGGCGAGGAATCATCGCCTCGCAACGTGCCCAAGCCCGAACCCCATCCCTCAGCTCAAATTCCAAGGAGCACCACCATGCGTACTTTTTCTAAATCCACCAAGCTCGATAACGTCCTGTATGACGTGCGCGGCCCCGTCGTCGACGAGGCCGCCCGTATGGAGGACGAGGGCGAGCGTATTCTCAAGCTCAACATCGGCAACCCCGCGCCCTTTGGTTTCCGCACGCCCGATGAGGTCATCAAGGACATGCGCCAGCAGCTGCCCGACTGCGAAGGCTATTCCAACTCGCGCGGTCTGTTCTCCGCGCGCAAGGCAATCATGCAGTACTCGCAGATCAAGGGCCTGCCCAATGTTCAGATGGAGCACATCTACACGGGCAACGGCGTGTCCGAACTCATTCAGCTTTCGATGAACGCGCTGCTCGACAATGGCGACGAGATTCTGATCCCCAGCCCCGATTATCCGCTCTGGACGGCGTGCGCAACCCTTGCCGGCGGTCATCCCGTTCACTATCTGTGTGATGAGCAAGCGGATTGGTATCCCGACCTGGAGGATATGGAGTCCAAGATCACGAGCGCGACCAAGGCCCTCGTCATCATCAACCCCAACAACCCCACGGGCTCGGTCTATCCGCGCGAGGTGCTCGAGGGCATCGTTGAAATCGCGCGCAGGCACCAGCTCATGATTTTTGCCGACGAGATCTACGACCGCCTGTGCATGGACGGCTACGAGCACGTCTCCATTGCATCACTCGCCCCCGACCTGCCCTGCGTCACCTTTAGCGGCCTTTCCAAGTCGCACATGATCGCGGGCTATCGTATTGGCTGGATGGTGCTTTCGGGTAACCAGCGCTGCATGAGCGACTTTATTATGGGCATCAACATGCTCTCGAACATGCGCCTGTGCTCCAACGTGCCGGCTCAGTCGATCGTCCAGACGGCGCTCGGCGGCCATCAGTCTGTTAACAACTACATCCGCCCCGGCGGTCGTGTCTACGAGCAGCGCAACTTTGTGTATGAGGCACTCAACAAGATCGACGGCATCTCGGTGGTCAAGCCGCGTGCGGCGTTCTATATCTTCCCCAAGATGGATGTGAAGAAGTTCAACATCACCGATGACGAGCAGTTTGCCCTCGACCTGCTGCACGAGAAGAAGATCCTGATCACGCGCGGTGGCGGCTTCAACTGGGCTGAGCCTGACCACTTCCGCATCGTGTACCTGCCGCGCATGGAAGTGCTCAAAGAGTCGCTCGAAGACCTTGCCGACTTCTTCGACCATTACCGCCAATCGTAGGGGATTAGGTATCTGCCGCCGCAAGAATCGAGGCGTCGCAGGATAGACATACGACAGACACTATGACCCAATCCAGGGGCACGGAAACGAC
>NZ_QSPG01000013.1:0-5166 GCF_003436395.1 Collinsella sp. TM06-3
GACGGCTCGGTGCCGTCCACCGGTCAGCGGCGCCCTGGCCTCCCACGGGCTCACCCCGCAGTACTCTCGGCGCGATGGGGCTTAGCTTCCGGGTTCGGAACGGGACCGGGCGTGCCCCCCATGCTCTGGCCGCTGACCGGTGGGCGGCGCCCACCGTTACGGTGTCCGGGTGTCTACTCACGTGCCCTGGGGGCCGCATGGCGTATAGGAAAGGTCTGACTCGGGGGCATCCTCGTGCCCGGACCGCGCATGAGCGCATGTCCCGCGGGCCGCGAGGTGCGGTTCCGGAAGAGCTCGGGCGATTAGTGCGGCTCGGCTGAGGACGTCGCCGCCCTTGCACCTGCCGTCTATCGACCAGGTAGTCTACCTGGGCCCTTACCGGAAGGAGAACTAATCCCTGGAACGGCTTCCCGCTTAGATGCCTTCAGCGGTTATCCGCGCCGCACGCGGCTACCCGGCCGTGCCGTTGGTCGACAACCGGTTCACCGGAGGTGCGTCCACCCCGGTCCTCTCGTACTGGGGGCAGCCTCCATCGATTCTCCTGCGCCCACGGAGGATAGGGACCGAACTGTCTCACGACGTTCTGAACCCAGCTCGCGTACCGCTTTAAACGGCGAACAGCCGTACCCTTGGGACCTGCTCCAGCCCCAGGATGCGATGAGCCGACATCGAGGTGCCAAACCTTGCCGTCGATGTGGACTCTTGGGCAAGATCAGCCTGTTATCCCCGGAGTACCTTTTATCCGTTGAGCGACGGCCCACCCACTCGGGGCCGCCGGATCACTAGAGCCTGCTTTCGCACCTGCTCGGCTTGTGGGCCTCGCAGTCAAGCCCGCTTGTACTCTTGCATTCAAAAGGACGGTTGCCGACCGTCCCGAGCGGACCTTCGCGCGCCTCCGTTACCCTTTAGGAGGCGACCGCCCCAGTCAAACTGCCCGCCTGGCACGGTCCCCGAGCCGGTTGACGGCCTCGGGTTAGGACGCCGGTCGCGCGAGGGCAGTATTCCAAGGGCGGCTCCCCGGGGGCTGGCGCCTCCGGATCTTCGCCTCCTGCCTATCCTCTACACGCGGGACCAGCGGCCAATGCCAAGCTGCAGTGAAGGTTCACGGGGTCTCTCCGTCCTTCCGCGGGTAAGTCGCATCTTCACGACCAGTGCAATTTCACCGGGTCCATGGTCGAGACAGCGCCCAAGTCGTTGCGCCTTTCGTGCAGGTCGGAACTTACCCGACAAGGAATTTCGCTACCTTAGGACCGTTATAGTTACGGCCGCCGTTTACCGGGGCTTGGCTTCGGGGCTTCGCCTTGCGGCTAACTCCTCCGCGTGACCTTCCGGCACCGGGCAGGCGTCAGACCCTATACGTCGCCTTGCGGCTTCTGCAGAGTCCTGTGTTTTTGGTAAACAGTCGCTTGGGCCTCTCCACTGCGGCCCGCCTCCGCTCCCGGAGCAAGTCCGTTCACGTACGCGCGGGCACCCCTTCTCCCGAAGTTACGGGGCCATTGTGCCGAGTTCCTTGACCATGGTTGACCCGATCGCCTCGGTATGTTCTACCCACCCACCTGTGTCGGTTTGCGGTACGGGCGCGCACGCGCCTGCCTAGGGGTTTTTCTAGGGACCTCGGGCTCACTCGCTTCGCTTGATCGCTTCGTCCGGAGCCTCGCCCTCGTGCGGACCGGATTTCCCTGGTCCGCGGGCCGCGCTCCATCACGGGGACGTCCAGAACCCCGCCGAGCCACCCCCATCCGTCGCCCCGTCGGTCGTAGCGCCGCGTGCGCGGTGCAGGAATGTCTGCCTGCTGCGCGTCGGCTACGCCTCCCGGCCTCGCCTTAGCCCCCGACTGACCCTGGGAGGATTAGCCTTGCCCAGGAAACCTCGGGTTCACGGCGGACGAGTTACTCTCTCGTCTCTCGCTACTCATGCCAGCATTCTCACTCCCATGCGCTCCACCGCCGGTCGCCCGGCGGCTTCACCGCCCATGGGAAGCTCCCCTACCGATTCTATATAGATAAAATCCCGCCGCTTCGGTGTCCAGCTTAGCCCCGTGTATTGTCGGCGCATGTCCACTCGACCAGTGAGCTGTTACGCACTCTTTGAATGCATGGCTGCTTCTAAGCCAACATCCTGGTTGTCTGGGCGGACGCACATCCTTTGCCACTCGGCTGGAACTTGGGGACCTTAGCGGGCGGTCCGGGCTGTTTCCCTCTCGAGCACACAGCTTAGCCCACATGCTCTGACTGCCGCGCTCTGGGCCGCCGGCATTCGGAGTTCGGTTGGATTCGGTAGGCGGCGAAGCCCCCTCGTCCATCCGGTGCTCTACCTCCGGCGGTGAACGCGCGACGCTAGCCCTAAAGCTATTTCGGGGAGAACGAGATATCTCCGGGTTTGATTGGCCTTTCACCCCTATCCGCAGGTCATCGCCGCCGTTTTCAACCGACGTGCGTTCGGCCCTCCACGGGGTCTTACCCCCGCTTCAGCCTGCCCACGGATAGCTCACCCGGCTTCGCGTCCGCGGCGCGGGACTCAAGTCGCCCTGTTAAGGCTCGCTTTCGCTCCGGCTCCCTTTCGGTTAACCTCGCCCCGCGCCAGCGACTCGCTGGCTCATTCTACAAAAGGCACGCCGTCACACCGTATAGGTGCTCCGACTGCTCGTGGGCGCACGGTTTCAGGTACTGTTTCACTCCCCTCCCGGGGTGCTTTTCACCTTTCCCTCACGGTACTGGTGCGCTATCGGTCACAGGGTAGTACTCAGGCTTGGATGGTGGTCCACCCAGGTTCGGACCGGGTTTCACGTGCCCGGCCCTACTCAGGGACCGCGTCGCGCCGTCCGGTCTGGGTTCGCGTACGGGGCTGTCACCCGCTGCGGCCGGCCCTCCCATGCCGTTCCGCTCCCCAGCCGGACCTGCGCCCGGGGGCGGCAGCCCCCGGATGCGCGGCCCTGCAACCCCGTCGGCGGAACCCCTGCCGGGTATGCCCGCTCGACGGTTTGGCCATCGGTCCCCTTTCGCTCGCCGCTACTCGGGGAGTCTCGAGATTGATTTCCTCTCCTCCGGGTACTTAGATGTTTCAGTTCCCCGGGTTGTCCTCCCCGGCCCTATGTGTTCGGGCCGGGGATATGCACACTGCTGTGCATGGGTTCGCCCATTCGGAGACCCCCGGGTCGAAGGATGTGTGCTCCTCGCCGGGGATTATCGCAGCTTGCCGCGTCCTTCATCGGCTCCCTGTGCCAAGGCATCCGCCGTGCGCCCGTGGTATCTTGCGGGACCGCATCGGGCCCGCGGGATATCCACGTGTCGCTAATTAAGTTAAATTAATCGATATCATGAATAGCGCTCGTATGTCGCAATTCGGGTATCTCATACCGCGGCACAGTGTCTTCACTGTGCTCGCGATCAGATGCTCCTCACTCATTTATAAGTGAATTCTTCTTGTTTGGATCGGATGAATGATTGCTATCATTCTGTCTTTAAATCGCAGAAAAGAATCGAGTCTGGAAGAATGATCTTCCATCTCTCTCCTATCGCTATGCGGCTCTCAAGGTACGCGGGTGCGACCCCGGGGACCGGGTGCTGCGGGGAATCATCCTGGCGGACATCTACCGGACGGGCTCCTGCCCTCTATTCGAGTTAAGTTGATCTCTCTAAGAATGTATCTCCCTAGAAAGGAGGTGATCCAGCCGCACCTTCCGGTACGGCTACCTTGTTACGACTTCACCCCCCTCACCCTCCACACCTTCGGCGCCTCCCCCCTCGCGGTTGGGCCGGCGACTTCGGGTGCAGACGACTCGGGTGGTGTGACGGGCGGTGTGTACAAGGCCCGGGAACGCATTCACCGCGGCATGCTGATCCGCGATTACTAGCAACTCCGACTTCATGGGGGCGGGTTGCAGCCCCCAATCCGAACTGGGGCCGGCTTTCCGGGATCCGCTCCCCCTCGCGGGGTGGCATCCCTCTGTACCGGCCATTGTAGCACGTGTGCAGCCCAGGGCATAAGGGGCATGATGACTTGACGTCGTCCCCGCCCTCCTCCGCCTTGACGGCGGCGGTCCCGCGTGGGTTCCCGGCATCACCCGATGGCAACACGCGGCGGGGGTTGCGCTCGTTGCGGGACTTAACCCAACATCTCACGACACGAGCTGACGACAGCCATGCACCACCTGTATGGGCTCCTCTCGGCCACGGGGTCTCCCCCGCTTCACCCATATGTCAAGCCCTGGTAAGGTTCTTCGCGTTGCTTCGAATTAAGCCACATGCTCCGCTGCTTGTGCGGGCCCCCGTCAATTCCTTTGAGTTTTAGCCTTGCGGCCGTACTCCCCAGGCGGGACGCTTAATGCGTTGGCTGCGGCACGGGGGGATCGTCCCCCCACACCTAGCGTCCATCGTTTACGGCTGGGACTACCAGGGTATCTAATCCTGTTCGCTCCCCCAGCTTTCGCGCCTCAGCGTCGGTCTCGGCCCAGAGGGCCGCCTTCGCCACCGGTGTTCCACCCGATATCTGCGCATTCCACCGCTACACCGGGTGTTCCACCCTCCCCTACCGGACCCAAGCCGCGGAGGTTCCGGGGGCTTCGGGGGGTTGAGCCCCCCGCTTCGACCCCCGGCCTGCCGGGCCGCCTACGCGCGCTTTACGCCCAATGAATCCGGATAACGCTCGCCCCCTACGTATTACCGCGGCTGCTGGCACGTAGTTAGCCGGGGCTTCTTCTGCAGGTACAGTCTCGTCTCTTCCCTGCTGAAAGCGGTTTACGACCCGAAGGCCTCCGTCCCGCACGCGGCGTCGCTGCGTCAGGGTTCCCCCCATTGCGCAAGATTCCCCACTGCTGCCTCCCGTAGGAGTCTGGGCCGTGTCTCAGTCCCAATCTGGCCGGTCGGTCTCTCAACCCGGCTACCCGTTGTCGGCACGGTGGGCCGTCACCCCGCCGTCTACCTGATGGGCCGCGGAGCCATCCCCTCCCGTCGGGGCTTTAGCCGGGGTGCCATGCGGCACCCCGGGGTATCCGGTATTACCCGTCCTTTCGGGCGGCTATCCCGGGGGAGGGGGCAGGTTCTCCACGTGTTACTCAGCCGTTCGCCACTCGCTTCCCTCCGGAGAGGGGTGCCGTTCGACTTGCATGTGTTAGGCGCGCCGCCAGCGTTCATCCTGAGCCAGGATCGAACTCTCCGTCCAAAATAT